>CAZLRQ010000077.1:0-10481 GCA_964562035.1 uncultured Rhodoferax sp.
ACGAAGGGCTGTTGCAGTACCTGGTGAGTTTTCGCAACCACAACGAGTTTCATGAACAGTGCGTGGAGCGCATCTTCATGGACATCTTCACCCGCTGCCAGCCCACCCGGCTGTCGGTGTATGCCCGCTACACACGCCGGGGCGGCCTGGACATCAACCCGTTTCGCACCAGCTACCCGCAGGCATTGCCGGCCAACACCCGCAACGCACGCCAGTGAGCGTGTTTGGGCTTATCTAAAATCATAGCTACTCAGGCAATAAGCACGAGGGCTAGAGGCCTTTTTTGCTTGAAAAATACTCAAACCGGGGCCAGCGGGGCGCCCCACTGGGCGGTGTCAGCCACCGGCACCGGCCGGCCAAAGAGGTAGCCCTGAAAGGCGTCGCAGCCCATCTCCACCAAAAAGTCGCGGTGCGCCTGCGTTTCCACGCCCTCGGCAATCACCATCAGCCCCAGGCTGTGGCCCAGCGCCACGATGGTGCGGGCAATGATGGCGTCATTGGGGTCGCTCAGCAGGTCGCGCACAAACGACTGGTCGATCTTGAGTTGGTCCAGCGGCAGGCGCTTCAGGTACGAGAGCGACGAGTAGCCGGTACCAAAGTCGTCCAGCGAGAAGCTCACGCCCAGCGCCTTGATGGCGTTCATTTTGACAATCGTGTCCTCCACGTCGCCCACCAGCATGCTCTCGGTCAGCTCCAGCTTGAGCAACTGCGGCTTGGCCCCGGTCTTGTGCAGCGCCTGCGCCACGGTGGCTACAAAACTGGGTTTGGAAAACTGCAGCGCGCTCACATTCACCGCCAGGGTCCAATGGGCCTTGGCCGGCTTGTGCGACCAGGTCTGCAGCTGGGCGCAAGCGGTTTGCAGCACCCATTCGCCCAGCGGCAAAATAAGCTGGCTTTCTTCGGCCAACGCAATGAACTGGCCCGGCGCCAGCAGCCCCATGCGGGGGTGGTCCCAGCGCACCAGCGCCTCGGCGCCCAGCGGCACACCCTGCTGGTTGACCTGCACCTGGTAGTGCAGCACAAAGCGGTTCAGCGCCAGGTCGCGGCGCATGTCGGCTTCCAGGTCGGCATGGGCGTCGGCGGCGGCCTGCATGGCGGGGTCGTAAAAGCGCGCAATATTGCGCCCCGCCGACTTGGCCTGGTACATGGCGATGTCGGCTTTTTTGAGCAGTTCGTCCATGCTTTCACGGTCTTCCATGAACAGCACAATGCCCACGCTGGGCGTGATGCTGACGTCGTGCCCCAGCAGGTCAAACGGCTGGCCCAGCGCCAGCAAAATCTTGTTGGCCACCGCCTCCGCCTGGGTGGCGGCTTCCTGGGCAAAGTTGCTCAGGGCTTCCAGCAGCACCACAAACTCATCACCCCCCACGCGCGCCACGCTGTCACCTTCGCGCACGCAGGTGCGCAGCCGCCCGGCCACCTTTTGCAACAGCACATCGCCCACGGGGTGGCCCAGCTTGTCGTTAACCCGCTTGAAGTGGTCCAGGTCCATGAACATGAGCGCGCCATGGTGACCCGTGCGGTGCGAGGCGGCCAGACCATGCTGAATGCGGTCTACCAAAAGACGCCGGTTGGGCAGCCCGGTGAGCGGGTCGTAAAAAGCCAGGTAGCGGATTTTTTCCAGGTCTTCACGGTGCTGGGTAATGTCGCGCACGATGCCGATGAACACGGGCTGCTCGTCCCGCGAGATGCGGGTGATCGACAGGCTCATGGGGAACACGCTGCCGTCCTGGCGCTGGCCCTCCAGCTCACGCGGGCGGCCCATGATGCGGGCCTCGCCGGTGCGGTGGAAGCTGCTCAGGTAGCTGTCGTGGTGGTCGCGGTGCGGCGCGGGCATCAGCATGGCCACGTTGCGCCCCAGCACAGACTCGGCGCTGTAGCCAAAAATGGTTTGTGCGGCCTGGTTGAAGGATTCAATGCGCCCTCGCGCGTCAATGGTGATGACGCCGTCCAGCATGTTGTCCAGAATGGTCTGGCTGTGCAGGGCCGCTTGCCGTTGCACGGCCTCGCTGGCTGCCAGTTGCTGCTCGGAGTGCTTCAGGCTGGCAATGTCGCTGATGACAATGCGGCTCACCACCGCGCCGTTGCTGCTGGTGCCGGCCGTGCCTGACAGGTGCACCCACACCGGGTGTTGGCCGTTTTTTAGCATGCGCAGTTGGCATTGCTGCGCCTCGTCACCGGCCACCAGGCGGCGGCGATGCTGGTAAAAGTGGTCCTGGTCTTCGGGCTGAATGAAGCGGGTGAAGGGCTTGCCCACCAGGGCGCCACGGGTCACGCCCAGCAGGGTGCCACAGGTCAGGTTGGCTTGCAAAATCAGACCTTGCGCGTCCACCGTGCAGTAGCCCACGGGCGCCAGGTCGTACAGGTCAAAGTACCGGGCGCGCTCGCTGGCCAGCAGTTCCTGCACGCGGCGCAGTTCCTCGTTTTGCATTTCCAGTTCAATCTGGTGTACGCGCAGTTCGTGAAACAGCAATTGCGTGTCCTGCACCGTCATTTCCGCCACCACCTCACGCGACAAGGCCGCCGGCCGACTCACACTGGTTTCAGCCCGCCAGCGCAGGTCTTGTGCCGCCAGCGCACGCGCGTCACTTTTCAGGGGGTCGATCGGCTGGGTCATAGGCTTACGGGGCCAGTGGCCCCGTTTTGGATTTGGCGGCGCGCTCGGTGGTGGCAATGGCGTACAACTGCCCGGCTTCGTTGATCAAGGCGGTAGACGTCACGGACACCTCCAGCACCTCGCCCTGTTTGGTCAGGCGCTGGGTCACGTCTGCCGCCAGCATATCGGACTGGCTCAGTTGCTGAATGCGGGCCACACCCTCGCCGCGCAACGCAGGCGGCATGCGCTCGCGCACATTCAGGGTCAGCGCCTCGGCTTCCGTCCAGCCGTACAGCCGCACGGCGCCCGGGTTCCAGGCCAGCGTGCGGCCGGTCAGGTCTTGCACCGTGATGGCGTCCGAGGCATCGCGCACCACCACAGCCAGCCGGTCCAGCGCCTGGGTGGCTTCGCGCAACGAGGCCTCGGCCAGCTTGAGGGCGGTGACGTCAACAAACGTGATCACCGCGCCTTCAATCACGTTGTCCAGCGTGCGGTAGGGCAGGATGCGCATGGTGTACCAGACGTTGCCAACCGCCTGCACGGTGATCTCCTGGGTCATCAGGGTGTTGAGCACGGCCTGGGTGTCGGCCACCAGCCGGTCATAGCCCACCAGGTTGGATACGACATGCGCCACCGGGCGACCAACATCAGACGGAATCAGGTTGATGATGCGGGTGGCGGCCGGGGTGTAGCGCAGGATGCGCAGCTCATGGTCCACAAACACCGTGGCCACGCCGGAGCCGGCCAGCAGGTTGTTCATGTCGTTGTTGGCTTGCCACAGGTCGGCCACCTTGGTCTGCAACTCGGCATTGACCGTGCCCAACTCTTCGTTGACCGACTGCAGTTCTTCCTTGGAGGTCTCCAGCTCTTCATTGGTGGACTGCAGTTCTTCATTGACCGACTGCATTTCTTCGTTACTGGACTTGAGTTCTTCGTTGGAGGTCTCCAGCTCTTCGTTGGCCGCCTGCAAATGCTCTTCCTTGGCCCATAGCGCCTGTTTCAGGACGGCAATGCGCTCATCGGTGTCCAGCGGCAACCCGGGGCTGGCCATGTCCAGGGCGGGTGGCGGGGGCAGCACGACGGGTTGTGCGTCGGGTGCGGCCTCTTCCAGTACCACCAGGTACAGCGGTGAGTCCTGCGCGCTGCCCGTACCGGCGGCCACGGGGCGCACCGTCAGGTTGACCCGGGTGAAGTGCCCGTTGGTCCGCACTTGCAGCCCCGGCACCCGCACGACCTCGCGGGTGCTGGTGGCCTGGTGCAGCGCCGTGGTGAGATCACGGCGCAAGCCTTCGCGGGCCATTTTTAATATGTTGTTGATGCCAGCCTCGCCCGGGGCCAGCTCCAGGTACATGCCGCTGCGCCCATGCAGGTAAAGAATGTCGCCCAGGTGGTTAACCAGGGCCGCGACCAGGCCCACTTGCTGCAGCAGGGTTTGTTCGGTCAGTTCCCTTAGTGGCTGTTTGGTGGTGCGTGGTGTTTTGGGGGCCATGGGGGTAAAGGTCGCGTCGATGGTGACCATCGGCGGCAGGAATCGGCCCAGGGCCACGCGGTGGGCACCGTGAATGTCGTCTTTGCGCAGGTAGAGCTTGGACTTGCGGTCCAGCGGCTCAAACAGATCGCCAAACTCGCCCACGGTCTCGGAGGTGCCCAAAAACAGCAAGCCGCCCGGGTTCAGGGCGTAATGAAACAGCGGAATCAGCTTCTTCTGCAACTCGGCGCCCATGTAAATCAGCACGTTGCGGCAACTGATGAGGTCGAGTTTGGAGAATGGCGGGTCCTTGATCATGTCGTGTTCCGAGAACACGAGCATGTCGCGAATACCTTTGTGAATACGGTAGCCGCTGCCGTCAAGCTCGGGTGTGAAAAAACGGGCCAGGCGCGCGGGCGAGATGTCACTGGCAATGTTGGCGGGGTACAGGCCAGCCCGCGCCACGCCAATGGCCTGGCTGTCGATATCGGTGGCAAAAATCTGGACCTTGAAGTGGGTCTGAAGTTGCTCCATGCGCTCTTGCAACAGAATCGCGATCGAATACGCCTCCACCCCGGTCGAGCAGCCGGTGGTCCAGACGCGCACCGCAGCGCCCGGCGACTTGCCGCTGAGCAGCCTGGGAATGATTTGTTCCTCCAGCGCGCCAAAGGCTTCGGGGTCGCGGAAAAAGTTGGTCACACCAATCAGCAGGTCACGAAACAGGGCCTGCACTTCAGCGGGCGTTTGCTGCAGATGCTTGACATAGCCTTCAATCGTGTCGAGCTGGTGCACTGCCATGCGGCGCTCAATGCGGCGGTAGATGGTGCTGGGCTTGTACTGTGAAAAATCATGGCTGGTGTGGGCGCGCAGCAATACAAATATTTTCTTCAGCGCGTTTTCGGTGTGTGGCGTGGGCGCAAAGGTGGGCCGGTTGGCGGGCAGCAGGGCACGCGCTGCAAAAGCCATGAGTGGTGCCGGCATGCTGGCCGGGGGCAGCACAAAGTCTGCCAGTTCGGTGGCCAGGGCGCTGTGCGGCATGCCATCAAAATCGGCTGACTCGGGGGTTTGCACCAGCACCAAGCCACCTGAGCGCTTGATGGCGCGCAGGCCCAGCGTGCCGTCGCTGCCCGTGCCTGACAGCACCACAGCCACGGCCAGTTCTTGCAGGCTTTGGGCCAGCGAGGTCATGAAAAAATCAACCGGCAGACGCAGGCCGCGCGGGGTACTGGGGGGCAAGAGCTGCAGCGTGCCGTTGATCAGCGCCATGTCGCAGTTCGGTGGCATCACAAACACGGTGTTGACCTGCAGCACCATGCCGTCCTGCACTTCCAACACCGGCAGCCGGGTGCGCTTGCGCATGAGCTCGGCCAGACTGCTCTCAAAGTCAGGTGCCAAGTGCTGCACCAGCACAAAGGCCATGCCCGGTGGCGTGTCCGGCAGGGCCGAGAAAAAAGCCTCAAAAGCGGCCAGGCCACCCGCCGAGGCCCCCAAGGCCACCACGGGAAACCGCGCTGGCGGCGGCAGCAGCGGCACTTTGGTCTCGGCGAGCGGGAGGGGCTTGGTGGTGCTTGCTTTTTTTGGAAGAGTCATGGTACGGGGCAGGCCGACAACTGGGGAAGTCAGCCGCGGCGGGTCAGGCGCCTTGCGCTCGCGGGGGTGGCATGCACCGTTGAGTGACTGAGCTTGAAGGTGTTCACGACCGAGGCCAACTGTTCAGACTGGTCGCGCATGCTTTCGGCAGCCGCGGCCGACTGCTCCACCAGCGCGGCGTTTTGTTGCGTCATCTGGTCGAGCTGCACCACGGCGTTGTTGATTTCGCCAATGCCCTGGCTTTGCTCGGCCGCTGCGGCGGTGATCTCACCAATGATGTCGGACACGCGCTGGACGGATTCCACAATGTCGTTCATGGTCTGGCCTGCGTCGCTCACCAGGCGGGAGCCGGTGGCAATGCGTTCCACGCTGGCGCCAATCAGGGTTTTGATCTCACGGGCGGCCTCGGCCGAGCGGCCTGCCAAGCTGCGCACCTCACTGGCCACCACGGCAAAGCCGCGGCCTTGTTCCCCCGCGCGGGCCGCTTCCACGGCGGCATTGAGCGCCAAAATATTGGTCTGGAAGGCAATGCCGTCGATCACGCCAATGATGTCGCTGATGCGCCGCGAACTCACGTCAATGTCGTTCATGGTGCTGACCACCTGGGCCACCACGCTGCCGCCACGCGCGGCCACCTCGCCCGCCGACGAGGCCAACTGGTTGGCCTGGCGCGAGGCGTCGGCGGTCTGGCGCACGGTGCTGGTGAGGTGCTCCATGTTGGTGGCGGCACTTTGCAGGTTGCTCGCGGTTTGCTCGGTGCGGCTGCTCAGGTCCTGGTTACCCGAGGCAATTTCGGTGCTGACGGTGGCAATCAGGTCGGTGGACTGGCGCACCCGCCCCACCAGGCTGCTCAGGGAAAGCCGCATCTCGGCCAGCGAGCGCATCAGGCGGGCGGCTTCGTCGTCGCCGCTCAGGTCCATGCGGTGCTCGGTCAGGTCACCTTGGGCAATGGCTTTGGCCAGTTGCTCGGCTTGTTCGATGGGGTGGCAGATGGAGTTCATGTTGAGCAGCGTGAGCGGCACGATGACCATGAGCAAAAGCAAGGTGCTGCCCACGATGAGCCAGATCACCTGCTCGGTGCTGAGTGCGTCGGCATACAGGCGCGCGCCCACGCCAATGGCCCCCACGGTGATCAAGGACAGCACCACCACGGCAATGGCCCCCAGCATTCGCAGGCGAATCGTGAAACTGCGCATCAGTGTGTCAAATGACATGAAAATCTTCTCCAGGAAACAGGCGTGGGGCAGCGTGCGAATCGCACAGTTGAACTTTACGCCACTTCAGCGCTCTCTTGGCCGCCCCGTGTCGGCGGGGTGCGGGCAAATTTAAAAGAGCTGATCTGTCATAACTCCTTTTTTAATAGCTACTCGCCCTTGCTGTGATTGGGCTAGAGGGCTATTTGGCTTAAATTCTTCGGCAAAGCCGGCTTTGACCAGCGACCCCACCCGCACACCCAGCAAACGCAGGCGCTGCGTGAGCGGCACGCGCTTGAGGCACTGGCCGGCCGTTTGCCGGATGGCCTGGGCGTCATCGGTGTAATGGTCCAGCGTCTGGTCGCGGGTGACGCACTTGAAGTCGTCATAGCGCAGCTTGATGCCAATGGTTTTGCCCTGGTAGCCCTTGCGCTGCAAATCAGCCGCCACCTGCTCGCACAGGCGGGTGAACAGGGCGCCGAGTTCGGCCTTGTCGCGCACCGCGTGCAGGTCGCGCTCAAAGGTGGTCTCGCGGCTCATGGACACGGGTTCACTCTCCAGCACCACCGGCCGCTCGTCCAGGCCGCGCGCGGCGTTGAACATCCAGGCGCCGGTTTTGGGGCCAAAGTGGGTCATCAGCCAGGCCTCGTCTTTTTGGGCCATTTCGCCGATGGTGCTGATGCCCAGGCTTTGCAGCTTTTCATCAGCTTTGGGGCCAATGCCGTTGATCTTGCGGCAGGCCAGTGGCCAGATTTTGTCGGCCAGGTCGTCCTCAAACACCAGCGAGATGCCGTTGGGCTTGTTGAACTCGCTGGCCATTTTGGCCAGCAGTTTGTTGGGCGCCACGCCCACCGAGCAGGTCAGGCCGGTTTGGTCGAAGATGGCTTTCTGGATCAGCCGGGCCAGCACGCGGCCGCCTTCGCGCTGGCCGCCGGGCACGTGGGTGAAGTCAATGTAGACCTCGTCCACGCCCCGGTCTTCCATGAGCGGGGCAATGTCCCGAATGATGTCTTTGAAGGCGCGCGAGTATTTGCGGATTTCAGGAAAATCGACCGGCAGCAAAATAGCCTGCGGGCACAGCTTGGCGGCCTTCATCAGCCCCATGGCCGAGCCCACGCCAAACTGGCGCGCCGCATAAGTGGCGGTGGTGATGACGCCGCGCCCGGTGTAGTGTTGCAGCCGCGGGAAAGCGTCCAGCGGGATGTTGGCCAGGGTGTGCCCCGCGTAGGTTTGGCGTAGGGTTTCGTCCTCAGCGCGGCGCCCGCCGCCAATCACCACCGGCAAGCCCTTGAGTTGTGGGTAACGCAGCAACTCCACCGACGCATAAAACGCGTCCATGTCCAGATGGGCAATGCGCCGGCGCAGCCCGGGTGGCGCGTCAGGCGTCAAAGCCAGAAGCCCGCCGCCATGAGCACGGGTGTGAGCAGGTTGATGAGCACGTTGTGGCGCAGGGCTGGCAGCAACTGCGCCACGTCTTGCGCGTGGGTGAGCACCCGGCGCACGGTAAACCAGGCCAGTGGCGCGGTCAGGCCGCCCAGCAAAGCACCTGGCGGCAAGGCGCCCAAAAACACGCCCAGCAGCAGGCTGACGTAGGCCAGGACCATGAAGCCGGCGTAGCAGCGCGCACTCAAGGCGGGCCCGGCGGTGACCAGCAAGTGGCGTCGGCCGACTTGGCGGTCTGCGGCCGCGTCAGGAAACTGGTTGAGCAGCAGCAAGTTGTTGACCAAAAAGAACGGCACCAGTGAGGCGGCTGCAGCCGTGGCCGAGTAGTCTCCGGTCAAGGCCACTTGCGTGCCCAGAATCATCAGCGGGCCAAAGCCCAGACCGGGGGCCATCAGGCACAGCAGCGGGTGGCGCGTGAGCCAGCGCGTGTAGGCCAGCACCAACGCGACGCCCGCCACCCCCAACGGCAGCAGCGCCGTGCCGCGCAGCGCCACAAAATACAGGCCCACTGCCAGGCAGACGCCCAACGCGCCCATCGCCAATGCCAAGGTGGTGCCCGCCAGCTCCGGGTGTGCTGGCAGCACGCCGCTGCCACCGCTGAACGCGGTGCGTTGGGTCAGGGCGTCGAGCCCGCTGTGAAAATCTTGGTGCTCGTTGAACGCGTTGACGCTGACATGGGCCGCCAGCGCGCCCAGCAGCACCAGCGCGGCTTGCAGCGGGTCAACTTGGCCTTGCGTCCAGTGCACACAGGCCAGTCCCAGCACGATGCAGGCGGGCGTCAAAATTAAAAAAGGCAGCCGCGCCGGCCCAAGCCATAAAAATTGTTTTCCCATGCCGCTAGGATAGCGCGGGCAAGTGCTGCTGCAGCGCAAGGTGAGCCCTCACCAAAGCGGGTATGCTGCACCGCAACAACCTCAGTCTGACTGGAAATCCGCATGGACAAGCATTTTTTGAGCCCTCTTTTCACGCCCGCCTCTATCGTGGTGTTGGCGGGCAAGGTCGACGAGCCCGAGAGCCAAACTGCGCAGGCCCGCGCATTGCATGCGGCGCTGGTGGCGCAGCATTTCACCGGCACGCTGACTTTTCTGGATGTGCATGTCACCGGCACGCTGGCCGATCTGGCGCATGTGCAGTCTGACCTGGCCATCATTGCCGTGCCTGCGGACGAGGTGGCTTCGGCGCTGGCCATTGCCGGACGCATCAAATGCCGGGCGGCGCTGGTGATTTCCAGCGGCATTGACGCCAACCAGGCCGCCGAGCTGCACAAAATTGCCCGGCGTGATGGCGTGCACCTGCTGGGCCCCAATTGCCTGGGTTTTCAGCGGCCGTATCTGCAACTCAATGCCAGTGTGGCCGGCGCGCTGTGCGCCAAAGGGCCACTGGCGCTGGTGTCGCAGTCGGGCGCGCTGACCTCGTCAATTCTGGACTGGGCGGTCAGCAACGGTGTGGGTTTTTCCACCGTGGTGTCACTCGGGCCAAATACGGCGGTGGACATGGCCCAGGTGCTCGACTTTTTGGCCTCAGACGCCCAAACCCACAGCATCGTGGTGTACCTGGAAGGCATCACCGATGCGCGCCGTTTCATGAGTGCGCTGCGCGCCGCCGCCAATGCCAAACCGGTGGTGGTGCTCAAGGCCGGGCGCAAGCCCGCGGGCAACCGGGCGGCACTCACGCACTCGGGCAGCATTGTGGGCAGCGACGATGTGTTTGACGCCGCCCTGCGCCGCGCGGGCGCGGTGCGCGTGCGCTCGTTTGTGGAGCTGTTTTCAGCCGTCAAATGCCTGGCTTCCCGCTACCGGCCGGTAGGCCGGCGCCTGGCCATCGTGACCAACGGTGGCGGCCCCGGTGTGTTGGCGGCGGACTGGGTGAGTGAGATCAAGCTGCAACTGGCGGTGCTGAACCCCGAGCAGGTGCAGCTGTTGAAGCCCCAACTCCCGCCCCTGGCCACGCTGTCTGACCTGATCGACTTGTCGGAAGAGGCCAGTCCGGCCCACTTCAAACTGGCGGTGGAGGCTGCGGGCAATGCGCCAGAGGTGGACGGCATTCTGGTGATCTTCTCGCCCAAAATTGGCATGGACAGTGCCGCCATGGCCGAGGCGCTGGCCGAGGTCAAGAAGCACGTGAGCAAACCACTGTTGACCTGCCTGATGGGCGACGCCACCGTGGGCGAGGCCCGCCGCATCTTGAACGC
>CAZLRQ010000078.1:0-5735 GCA_964562035.1 uncultured Rhodoferax sp.
ACAGCGACGTGGTGCTGATCGTGGACGACGTGCCCGACAACCTGGCCGTGCTGCACGACGCGCTCGATGAATCCGGCTACACCGTGCTGGTGGCCACCCACGGCGAGGCGGCCTTGCAGCGCGCTGCCCAGGCCCTGCCTGACATCGTGCTGCTGGACGCCATGATGCCCGGCATGGACGGCTTTGAGGTGGCGCGCCGCCTCAAGGCCAACGCGCAAACCGCCCACATTCCCATCATCTTCATGACCGGCCTGACCGAGACCGAGTACCTCGTGGCCGCGCTGGAGGCGGGTGGCGTGGACTATGTGACCAAGCCCATCAAACCCAAAGAAGTGCTGGCCCGAATGCAAGTGCACCTGCAAGGCGCGCGCGAGCGGCGCCAGGCCAGATCCGCGCTGGACGCCTTTGGCTACGCCAGCATCACCGTGCGCGTGAGCGACGGCAAGCTGATGTGGCAAACCCCGCTGGCGCGTGACCTTTTGCTGGCCTATTACGGCACCAGCGCACCGCTCACGCCCGAGCCGGTGCTGCACTGGCTGCGCCGCCATGTGTCGCAGGCCGCTGTGTTGACCGAACCGCCGCGCCTGAGCATTGAGGCCGGCCCGAAGCGCCTGACCTTTCGGCTGCACCAGCAGATTGGCGACAGCGAGGGCGGGGGTGACTGGCTCATCATCATGCAAGAGGTGAGCGACGAGAGCGTGATTGAGGCCATGGGCTTGTGCTTCAAGCTCACGCCCAAAGAGGCCGAGGTGCTGTACTGGGTGGTCAAGGGCAAGATCAACCGCGACATTGGCGACATTCTGGGCAGCAGCCCCATGACCGTCAAAAAGCACCTGGAGCGGGTGTTTGCCAAGCTGGGGGTGGAGACCCGCACCGCCGCCGCCGGCATGGCCATGAGCCGCATTCGGCAACTGCACCCGCAGTTTGAGGGATAGGTTTGCGTTTTATAAGCCTTTTAGGCCTCTAGCCCTTATGGCGCATGCCTGAGTAGCTATAAAAAAGTAGTTTTATAACAGGCACTTTTGACGCTACCACCGGCGCACGCGTCCGGTGTCAATGTGCACAAACTGCTCACGCGGGTAGTAGCCCACGCCGCCGGCCTGCAGCGACAGCGCGGCGTCGCGCAACTCGGCCAGGGGCACGCCGGGCAGGCGAATGTCGATGGCCTTGCCCTCCAGGTGCAGGCTGTGTTTGGCCACGCCACCGCCGCGCGTGGTGCGCAGCCGCTCGTTGGTGATGGGGCCGCGGTAGCCCGAGATGATCTGGTACGAGAGCGGGGTTCGCGTGGTCAGCGCCTGACGCACGCCGTGCAGCAGGTCAAACAGTTGCGGGTCCATCTGGCCCACTTCGCCCGAGTAGTGGTCGCGCAAAAAGTGGTTCAGCGAGCCCAGTGCCTGCGGCACATACTGCTCGCCAGTGGCGTACACCAAGTCAATGCGTTCGCGGGTGTGGGTGTGGTCCAACATCAGGCTGCGTGCATCGGCTGACGCGGCGCGGGCCCGGCGGGTGGTCAGCGGCAGCGCCGTGCCCAGCAGGGCCACTTGGGTGGCGCGGTGCAAAAAGGCGCGTCGCGAAGGCGCTGGGGCGTGCAAGGTGGGGCGGTTCATGCGGCCTGATTTTACGAAATTGGGCCCTTGACCTGGGTCATGGCGCCAAGGTTGCCTTAAAGGGGTGGCAGGGTGGCGGCGCGCTGGCGCAGGGCCTTGGCCAGCAGGGCGTCATGGCCATACAGGTCGGGGTAAAAGAACACTTGGCCGTCTTTGACCACCACGGTGCTGTAGGCCAGCAGCACGGTCAGCGGCTGCTGCAGGCGCAGGGTTTTGGACTGCCCCGCGGTCATGGCCTCCCGAATGCGGGCTTCGGTCCAGTTGGGGTCGTCTTGCAAGACAAACTTTGCCAGTGCCACGGGTTCTTCCACGCGAATGCAGCCGTGGCTGAAGTCGCGCCGTTCGCGCTCAAACAAGCCCGGTGACGGCGTGTGGTGCAGGTAAATGTTGTCGTTGTTGGGGAAGATGAACTTGATGTCGCCCAGGGCGTTTTTGGGCCCCGGCCGCTGCCGGATGCGCCAGCCGCCCGAGAGTACGGCGTCCAGGTGCTGCGGCGTCACGCTGGTGACGATCTGGCCCGTGGACGTGACAAATTCCATGCCCAGGCGCGCCAGGTAGCCGGGGTCGGCGCGCAGGTGCGGGATGGTTTCCGAGCGGGCAATGGACGGCGGAATGTTCCAGTACGGGCTGAATTCAATGAAGCGCATGGGTTCAATAAACAGGGGCGTGCGTGTGTCCAGCGCCTTGCCCACGATGACTTTCATGGTCAGCTTGAGGTCAATGGCGCCGTCAACCACTTCATAGGCGCGCAGCACAAACTCGGGCACGTTCACCACCACCATGCGCGGGGCCTGGCGCAGCGGCGTCCAGCGCAGGCGCTCCAGGCTCAGGGCAATTTGCTCGGCCCGCTGGTCGGGCGACACGTTGAGTGCTTGCAGGGTCTGGCGCCCCAGCACGCCGTCGGGGGGCAGGCCGTGGCGGGTTTGAAAACGCACCAGTGCGCTCAGCAAGTCGCCCTCCAGCAGCGCGGGCACCGGCAGGTTGGCGGGCAGGTCGCCCAAGGCTTGCAGCCGCTGGGCCAGCAGTGGCAAACCGGCATAGGTCTGGCCGGCCACCAGTTTGCGCCCAGGCAGTGCGGTCAGGGGCGGCAAGGGCGTTTGCCACGCCGGGTGGGTGGCCAGCGCCAGATACTGCGCCCGCGCCTGGCGCAAGGCCTGGGCCATGGGCGGTTCGTTGGCCAACTGCTCTGCCACCGCAGCCAGGCGCTGGGCGCCTACTGCGGAACGCAGCAAGGCGGCGGTGTCAGCGGTGCGCGGGTCGGGGGGGGCGTAGTTGGCCCGGGCCTGGCGTGGGCTGACCCGCCCAATGCGCAGGTCGGTCAGGTAACGCGTCATGGCGCGGGTCAGGGTGGTGTCCAGCCGCTGTAGCGGGTCGGGGCCCAAGGGCGGGCCGCTGCGGGCTTGGGCCACGGCCAGCGCCAGTTCTGCGGCCTGGTAGTGCGCGGGCACCAGTCCCTCGGCGGTGGCCGTGGTCAGCAACGTGATGGCTTGTTGTGCCTGGGCAGTGGGGCGAGCGGCCTCAAACCACAGCGGGGTCTCGCTGGTCACGTTGTTGGCCCAGGCCGATGCCATGGACAGGGCCAACGCCAGCACGGTGCGGGGTAGCCATCGCCATACCTTGGTCACGTCTCCAGCGTAAGCCATTCACTTAACCGGGGCAAAGACCGTGGATGACTTCGGTCATGCGTTGCAGGGAGATGGGTTTGATCAGCACGGCGTCAAAACCATTGGCCAGAAACCGGTCGATGTCGGGCTGTGCCGCATGCGCCGTGTAGGCCACTATTTTTAACGAAGCCCACGCCGGGTTGGTCCGCAACTGGCGGCACACCTCTTCTCCGCAAAGGTCTGGCATGCTGATGTCCAGCAACACCAGGTCCACCGGCGTGTGCCCGGCCGCCAGCCATTGCAGGGCAGCCGTGCCGCCATCGGCCTCGGTGGTTTGCCAGCCCAGGCGGCTGAAAAAAGCCATGGCTAATTTGCGGTTGAGCAGCACGTCATCCACCACCAAGGCGTGTCGGGTGGGGGTGTTTGTTGCGGTCAGGGTCATGGTGTCAGTCTAGGCGATATGGGCTTGCGCCGGCAAAACGAAGTAAAACGTGGCCCCGGCACCCGGCGTGGATTGGACCCCGATCTGGCCTCCCATGTGCTCCACCAGTTCTTTGGCCAGCGTCAGTCCCAGCCCCGTGCCCTCGTGGTTACGGGTGATGAAGGTCTCGTTCTGACGAAACTTCTCAAAAATAAACGCCTGGGCCTGCGCATCGATGCCCACCCCGGTGTCCTGCACCTCAAAGCGCACCTGCATGCCCTGGCTGCCAGCCTCGGCCACCGCGCGCACCCGCACGCCGCCTTGCTCGGTGAACTTCAGCGCGTTGCTGATCAGGTTGATCAGCACCTGGCGCAGGCGCAGGGCGTCGGCGTAGACCAGCGGCGCCATGTCGTCGGTGTCAATGTCCAGGCTCAGGTTCTTTTGCCGGGCATGGCCGCTCTGGCCGGCCACCACTTCGCGCAGCAGGTCCGGCACCGCCAGGGTCTGCAGGTCAAAGTCCATGCGGCCCGCCTCGATCTTGGCCAGGTCCAGCACGGCCGTCACCAGGGTGAGCAGGTGCTCGCCACTGGTGCGAATGGTTTGGGCGTACTCCCGCTGGGTGGGGTCTTGCAGGTCCAGTTCCAGCAACTCGGCAAAGCCCAAAATGCCGTTGAGCGGCGTGCGCAACTCGTGCGACATATTGGCCAGAAACTCGCTTTTCAGGCGGTTGGCCTCTTCGGCCGAGCGGCGGGCGTCTTGAAGCTGCCCGAAAGACTGCTCGATGCCATTGGCCATGCGGTTGAACGACTGCGCCAGGTCGGCCATTTCATCGCGCCCGCGCACCGGCAGGCGGTGCGCCAGGTCGCCGTCCTGAAAGCGCCGAATGCCGCCACTCATCTCGGTGATGCGGTCGGTCAGCACCCCGGCCATCCAGATGGCAATGGCAATCACCAGCACGATCATCACCACCGTGGAAGCGATCAGGCCCGAGGCGGTGCTGGTGAGCTGGGCGCCAATGTCGGCCAGCAGGCTCTCACGCTCGCGCTTGAGCAGGGTGTCGGCGTTGCTGATGAGCTGGTCAATGCGCTGGCCGGACTCGGTGGCCGCCTTGTGAAAGTCGTCCACATTGGCCCCCACGGTAATGAAGCCAAAGCCGCGCTTGCTCTCGCCATACTGGCCGGTGTAGTAAGGAATGGCCGCCGCCGTGGTGAGCTTCCACAGCCCCGAGAAAAAGATGGCAAATGAGCCCGAGCCACCGTGCTCGGTCAGGGCGTCCCAGCCGTGGCACTGGGGCGAGAAGTTGAGGTAGCGGCAGTCCAGCCCCACCAGACCCGACTGGCTCGATTCCGGCGCGGGCTTGCGTTTGAGCGATTGGTCTTGAAACGCTGGCACGGTGGCTTGGTAGGCGGGCCAGGGCTGGCCGCTTTGCTGCCAGTTGGCCCACAGCTCGGTGTCCATCCAGGGCGGGGCGGCTTGCCCGGTCTCGGGGTCGTAACCCACGATGAAATAGTCGCGCGGGTGCGAGATGGCGCGGCTTTTGGCGTCCCACATGAAGGCGTAGTTGCCCGAGGCGGGGTCGGCAATGGGGGCAAACCGGTCGGGTGTGGGGCGCACGGTGTTGGTCAAGGCCATCAGGTGCTGGTGGTCCAGCGCCAGGGTGACATAACCCACTAACTTGCCATTTTTTTCCACCGGCGTGGCCCAGCGCACAATGCCGCGAAAGCGCTGGCCCACCGGGTTTTCCAGCCCGGCGTAACCCGAGGCTTCGGGCGTGAACGGCTTTTTGAGGGCTTGCGCCTTGGCCGGGGTGTAGGGGCCAATCCACTGGGCGCGCACCGAGGGGCCAATGACCTCGGACACATACACCTCACCGGCTTTGAGTTGTTGCAGCGCGGGCCAGTAGGTCTCGGCCTTGGCATAAGTGTTGGCCCGCTCACGAATGTCGCGCAGCCCCGGCTTGAGCACGCCGCCTTGCTGCACCTTGATGGTCTCTTGCCCTTGCAGGTTGACAAAGCTCATTTCCAGAAACAGCGGGCGGGCGGTTTTGATGCCGTAGTTCTCGGGCAGGCGGGTGTGAAAATCTTTGGCGTTGTCCGTCAGCGG
>CAZLRQ010000078.1:5835-10418 GCA_964562035.1 uncultured Rhodoferax sp.
TGCCAGGCAAACCAGGCCACCAGCACCAGCGGCACGACTTTGATGGCGACAAAAATGGCAATCAGCTTGGCGCGGATGCCCAGGGGTTCCAGAAATCGAGGAATGATCTGGGTGATGTGCTGGGTTATTTTCTTCACGGGATGGCCTGGTGTTGTCTCTTTTTTTACCTGCGCCGGCCATGTTATCCGCTGCTCCTGACGCCGCGTAAACGGGCGCCGGGTTTTTTGTGGGGTGCGCCCCCGCAGTGTCAAAATCACGCCATGCAAACGCCGACCGACCCCCTCGACCCCAAGCCCACCCAGGCCCGCAACCCGCTGCACGGCCTCACGCTGGAGACCATCGTGACCCAATTGGCCGCGCATTACGGCTGGGCCGGGTTGGGTGAGCGCATTCCGGTGCGCTGTTTCACCAGCGACCCCAGCGTGGCGTCCAGCCTCAAGTTTTTGCGCAAAACGCCCTGGGCGCGTGAGAAGGTGGAGGGCTTGTATTTGTTCATGCTGCGCGAGCAGCGCCGAGCTGGAGGTCAATCATGGTGATGGCCGTGGTGTTGGGCGCGGTCCTTGTACTGGCGCTGTGGAGCGTGCTGATTTACAACCGGCTGGTGCTGTTGCGCAACCGTATGGCCAATGCATTCGGGCAGATTGACGTGCAGCTCAAGCGCCGCCATGACCTGGTGCCCAATTTGGTGGAAGTGGCGCGTGCCCACCTGAAGCACGAGGCCGCCACACTGGAGGCAGTCATCCAGGCCCGCGGCCAGGCACAAAGTGCGGCCGCCAGCGCCCAGCCGGCCAATGCCGCCAGCATGGGTGCATTGGCGCTGGCCGAGGGTGCGCTGAGCAGCAGCCTGGGTCGCCTGATGATGGTGGCAGAGGCCTACCCCGACCTCAAGGCCGACGCCACGTGCCAGTCCCTGAGCGAAGAACTCACCAGCACCGAAAACCGCCTGGGTTTTGCCCGCCAGGCCTACAACGACCAGGTGCTGGACTTCAACAACGGCGCCACGCAATTCCCGGATCTGATCGTGGCCCGTCTGCTGGGCTTTGCCCCGGCCGCCATGCTGGAGGCCACCACCAGCGCGGCCGAGCGCATGGCGCCCCAAGTGCGCCTTTAGTTGGCCCTGAGTCCGCGTTTTTTCCACGTTCGTAAGGTTTCTGTCGGTGCGCTTCTTTGACCATCAGGATGCCGCGCGCAGCGAAACGCGCCGCCTGCTGTTGGCCTTTGCCCTGGCTGTGCTGCTGGTGGTGCCCGCGGTGCACGGCGCGCTGGTGCTGGCGTGGTGGCTGATGTCGGCCTTTATCTCCCTGGTATTGCCGGTCTCGCTGCCGTACCCGGCGGGCTTTCTGGTAGTGAACGTGGGCCTGTCCTTGTTGTTTGTGCTGGGCGGCTGGTGGGTCGAGACCTCGCAGTTGCGCTCGGGCGGCGTGCGCCTGGCCGAGCGGGTGGGCGCGCGTGAGGCGCGGCCCTCGGTGTCGCACGCCGAGCAGCGCTTTTGCAATGTGCTGGACGAGCTGTGCATTGCCGGTGGCGTGGCGCGCCCGCAACCCGTGGTGCTGGCGCGCACCGAGGCCATCAACGCCTTTGCCGCTGGCTGGAACGAGGACGACGCCGTGATTGCCGTCACCCAAGGCGCGCTGGACCACCTGAGCCGCGAAGAACTGCAAGGCATGGTGGCGCATGAACTCAGCCACCTGCACGAGGGCGACACGCGCCTGAAGATGCAACTGGCCGGCATGGTGTACGGGCTGGAGCTGGTTTACAACTTTGGCGACGACCTGCGCGAGCGCGGTGGCCTGGGCACCTTGTTTGGCTCGGCCATCATGGTGGCGGGCTTGGCCGGTTGGCTGGCCGGGCGCGTGCTCAAGGCCGCCGTGTCGCGCCAGCGCGAGTACCTGGCCGACGCCCGCGCCGTGCAGTGGACCCGCAGCCGCGACGGCCTGGGCGGCGTGCTGCGCAAGGTCATGACGCAAACTCAAACGCTGGGCACCGAGGGCCGCAGCCACACCGGCTTGTCGCACCCCGCAGTGCAGCACATGCTGCTGGTGGACGTGCCGGGCACCGGCGCACTGGCGGGTTGGCTCACCAGCCACCCAACCCTGGCGCAGCGGGTGCGCCGCATTTATGGCCGGGCCATGGGGCCATTGCCCCTGAGGGCGCCGCCGTCCTTGGTGAACCCAGATTTATAGCGTTTTATGCCTCTAGCCCTTATGGGATAAGGACCTATAGCTATTTATTCAGTAGTATTTCAAACGGTATCGCGAACTATTTTGGGGGCGCGATGGCGCGCTGGGCCGTGACCCGCCGGGCTTTCAAGCCATCACCAGCCCACCATCCACCAGCAAGGTTTGCCCGGTCATGAAGCGGCTCCAGTCGCTGGCCAGAAACAGCACCGGCCCGGCCACATCCTGTGGCGTGGCGATGCGGCGCAGCGGCGTTTGCGCGGCAATCATGTCTTTGACTTCTTCACGGGTCTCGCGGCTGGCTTGCGTGGGGCACACCAGGCCGGGGGCCACGCAATTGACCCGAATGCCCAGCGGCCCCAGCTCGGTGGCCAGGTTGCGGCTGAAGCCAACCAAGGCGGCTTTGGCGGTGGTGTAGTCGTGGTAGGCCACGCTGGGGCGGTGCACCAGGTCGCTGGCCATGTTGACGATGCAGCCCTGGCCCCGGTGTTTGAAATGGGGCAGCAACGCCTTGCACACGTTAAAGGTCGAGCCCAAAGCGCCGTCCATCTGGCGTTGGTAGTCTGACCACGCCAGCTCCCAAAACAGCGCACGCTGCTCGGGGTTGAAGCTGTAGGGCGCAAACGCGTTGTTCACCAGCACATCGATCTTGCCCGCCTCCATCAGGGCGGTCTCTACCAGGCGGGTCACATCCGTCTCTTGGGTGACGTCAGCCTGCACGGCAAACGCGTCGCCACCAGCCGCCTTGCACTGCGCCACCACGGCCTCGGCCGCAGCCACGTTTTGCAGGTAATTGACCACCACCAGCGCGCCCTCTTGGGCAAAGGCCTGCGCAATGGCCGCCCCAATGCCCCGGCTGGCGCCGGTGACCAGCACCACTTTGCCCGTGAAGTTCATGGCCTGTTTGTCCTTATTTTTGCGGTATCAGGTCTTGCGCCACCACGTCAGATATCTTGATGTCGCGCTGGATGATGCCCAGCTTTTTGTAGGTGTCAGCCGCTTTTTGCAGCGAGGCCAGGTCAAAGTGGCCCAGGCCTTTGGCGTCGGTCAAGGGCGACACGCTGGAGGTGTTGCGCAGGCGAATGATCTCGCGGTTGATCGTGACGTTTTTGCCGTCAATGGCGCGTTTGACCGCCAGCTCGGCGGCCTCGTCCGGGTTTTTGATCATCCAGGTGGCGCTGTCGCGGTAGGCCTTCAGGAAGCGCTTCAACACGTCTTTTTGGGTCTGGTAGGTGTCTTCGGTCACCACAAAGAAGTCGCTTGAGACGTTCAGATGATCACGCACGTCAATCACATTGACCTCGCCCAGACCGCGCTGCTTGCCCACCAGCAAGCCGGTGTCGGTGGCGGCGGTGGCGTCCACCTGGCCCTGAATCAAGGGCGCGAAATTGAGCAGGCCGGTGACCACGATGGTGACATCGCTCTCTTTCAAGCCCACCTGTTGCAGCAGCACCAGCAGGTTTTGCCGCGTGCCGCTGGCGAGGCTGTAGACGCCAATTTTTTTGCCCTTGAGGTCTGCGGGCTTGGTGATGTTGCTGCCTTTGAGCGACACCACGTTGAACACGTTTTGGGGGTAAATGTCATAGATGGCGCGCAGCTTCTCGCCCTTGTCCAGCGCGGCAAAAAACGAGCCGGGGTCGGTGAAGGCCACGGTGGCCTGGCCCGTGAGCATGTTGCGAATGGCGTCCCCGCCGCCTGCGCCGGGCAGGTAGCTCAGGCTCACGCCCTGCGCCTTGAAGAAGCCCTTGTCTTCTTCAGTGAGCAAATTCGTGACTTCGGTGATGGGCTGGCTCCAGCCGGCCACCGTCACTTTGTCGGGTCCTGCGGCCAGAGCGGTGCCGGTGGGCAAGAGTGAGCCGAGGGCGACGGCGCACGTGGCCAGCAGTGTTTGGATGTTGAGTTTTTTCATGTTTTTCCATTAAGAATCTTGGGGTTGGGGGCTTGGCAGAGTCGCTCCAGCCCCAGGGCCAGTTGGTAGATGAGCCAGCCCAGCAGGGTGATGATCACCAGAACCGCAAACATGAGGGGCGTGTCCATCATGCTTTGGGAGGCAATGATCAGCGCCCCCAAGCCCTGGCTGCTGCCAATGAATTCGCCCACCACGGCGCCCACCAGGGCCAGTACGGCAGCCACCCGAAAGCCGGCCATGATGCCGGGCAGCCCGGCGGGAATCTTCAGACGCCACAGCGTTTGCAGGCGCGTGGCGCCGAGCATTTTGAAGAGTTCGAGCTTGTGCGGGTTGACCTGTTGCAGGCTGGTCAGGGTGTTTTCCATCAGCGGAAAAAAGCAGATCAGCGCGGTAATCACCACCGTGGAGGTCATGCCAAAGCCAAACCACACAATGAACAGCGGCGCCAGCGCCAGCTTGGGCACCACCTGGCTCACCACCACATAGGGCATGAGAAA
>CAZLRQ010000079.1:0-10374 GCA_964562035.1 uncultured Rhodoferax sp.
ACAGGTCGCACTTCTGGACCTTGCCGGTTTCCTGCACGTAGTTGATGGTGCCGAACGGGCAGGCGATGGTGCACACCTTGCAGCCCACGCAGGTGGACTCGTTCACCACCTTGGCGCCGGTGGCCTTGTCCACCGTGATGGCCTCCACCGGGCAGGCGTGCAGGCACCAGGCCTCGTCGCACTGGGTGCAGGTGTAGGGCACTTTTTTGCCCGTGTGATGAAAGTCAAACACCTTGATACGGGACTTGGCGGTGGCGAAAGTGCCGTAGTTCTCGAAAGAACAGGCCATTTCGCACTGCAGACAGCCTGTGCATTTGTCTGGGTTGATGTGCAACACCTTTTGCATGTGTGTGTCTCCTGGGTAGATGCCTTGCAACCTATGCAACGCTTTGCCTATGAAATTAAATACCTACCGATTGTTAGACTTGCAAAACACTTGCCACCTAGGGACTACCCTAGTCAGGCATGCTGAAAAGCATGAAATTCTCAATTTGAAACACATTCAGGCCGATCCCGTTGTGGGTGAAAATATTTGCTACTGGAGCAATCGGTAGCGTTCGCCATGACAAACACCCCGCCTCACCTCACCTCGCTCTCCACCGTCAACGCAACCGCCAGCGCTGCCCAGCGGCTGATCAGCATTGCGCAGGCGCGTCAGTTGTCCCTGCACGAGCGCACCGCATTGCCGGCCGGCTGGGTGGCGCCATGGATTGAGCGCTCGTGGCAGCGCTGTATCAGCTTGGGCTTGCAGCCTGGTCAGACCGTGCTGCTGGACCAGGTAACGGACGCTCAGCAGCGGCGCACCGTTGATGCCAACCAACAACTGGTACAAACCGCCAAACCGGTGCTGGAAAGCCTGGGTCGTGCCATTGCCAACACCCGCTATTTCGCCATTCTGACCAACGCCGACGGCGTGGTGGTGGATGTCAGTGGCGCGGTGGACCACTCGGACGACCGGGCGCAGCGCATTACCCGCATTGGCACTGATTTGTCAGAACGAAGCATTGGCACCACGGCCATCGGGGCGGCGCTGACCGAGCTGCAGCCAGTCTGGCTGCACCGGGGTGAGCATTTTTTTGCCGGCAACAGCCACTACACCTGTGCCGGTGCGCCCCTGTTTGGCCCGGACGGACGTTGTGTCGGCATGCTGGACGTGACCGGTATTGACGCCGCCGAACGCCCCGAGCTCAAGCACCTGGTCACCCAGTCGGCCAGCAAAATTGGCAATGCGCTGGTGCTGGCGCAAACCCACAGCCTGATGGTTCGGCTGAACTGGCCCGGCAATGCACTGGGCAGCGAATGGGATGGCATGGTTTGCCTGGACGCCGATGGCTGGGTGACCGGCGCCAACCCGGCCGCCCGCCAGATGGTGCCGGGTCTGGCCGCCTCGGGCCCGCAAACCGTGCATGTGGGTGAACTCTTTGGCGTGCCATTTGAAATGCTGTTTGACGCCGTGCGCCGCCCGGACGCCACCCTGGAAATTCCCCTGTGGACCGGGCTCACGCTGCAGGCCCTGCCGATTGCGCCCGCCAACGAGCAGCAGCCCATTGCGCAAGGACTGCGCCAAGCCAGCGGCGACAACCTGCCGCTCAAAGACCTGGAAACCGCGCTGATTCACCAGGCCGTCGAAAAGGCCAAAGGCAACGTGACCCAAGCAGCACAACAACTGGGCATCAGCCGCGCCACGGTGTACCGCAAGCTGGGCCAGCGACGTCCCGCACAATAGTCACTCGGTCCCTTTTGTCTTTCAGGAAATCATTGATGCATCGATTGGTTTGCGCCCGGGTCATCGCCTTCGTTGGGCTGCTGTGGTGCGGCGTCTGCGCCGCCGCTGAAGCGCACATTGCGGTGGCTGCCAACTTTGCCGAGCCCCTCAAGGCCGTGGCCGCCGTGCTGGGAAAAACCACGGGCCACTCCCTCAAGGTCACCGTCGGTGCCACCGGCAAACTGTACGCCCAGATTAAGAACGGTGCGCCATTTGACGTGCTGCTTGCAGCCGACAGCCAAACGCCCGCCCAACTGGAAGCTGATGGCCTGACCCAAACGGGCAGTCGCTTCACCTACGCCACCGGCAAGCTGGTGCTGTGGTCGGCCGATGCGAGCAAAGTCGATGCCCAAGGCGAGGTTTTGAGGACGGGCCACTTCCGTAAGCTGGCCTATGCGTCCCCCAAAGTGGCGCCCTACGGCGCAGCGGCGGTGCAAGCCATGAACCAACTGGGGCTGACTGCCGCACTCACACCCAAGCTGGTGCAAGGCGAAAGCATTGGCCAAACCTTCGGATTTATCTACACCGGCAATGCTGACTTGGGCTTTGTGGCGATGTCACAGGTACTGGAGGGCGGCCGACTGAAAAGTGGCTCCCTGTGGGTCATTCCCCAAAATCTGTACCAGCCTCTGCGGCAAGAGGCGGTGGTGCTGCAGCGCGCTGCCAATAACCCGGCGGCCCAGGCGCTGATGGCGCTGCTGAAAAGCCCCAACATCAAAGACCTGATCCGCTCCTACGGTTACGACATCTAGCATGCTGTTGACCGCCTCCGACCTGCAAGCCATTGGCCTCACTTTGAAAGTAGCCACGCTGACCACCGTCATTCTGTTGATGATCGGCACACCACTGGCCTGGTGGCTGGCGCGAACAGACTCTTGGCTGAAAACGCCCTTGAGCGCTGTAGTGGCCTTGCCAATCGTGCTGCCACCCTCGGTGCTGGGGTTTTACCTGTTGGTGCTGATGGGCCCCAACGGCACCTTGGGCGAGTGGACGCAGGCGCTGGGCCTGGGCTTGCTGCCGTTCACCTTCACGGGTCTGGTGCTGGCCTCGGTGCTCTACTCGCTGCCATTCATGGTGCAGCCCATTCAAGCCGCGATGGAAGCCATGGGCACGCGACCGCTGGAAGTGGCTGCCAGCCTGCGCGCCTCGCCCATTGATACTTTTTTCAGCGTAGTGCTTCCCCTGTGCAAGCCAGGCTTGGTCACCGGCGCCATCATGAGCTTTGCCCACACCGTGGGCGAGTTTGGCGTGGTGCTGATGGTGGGCGGCAACATTCCGGGCGAAACCCGCATGGTGTCGGTGCTGATTTACGACCATGTGGAAGCGCTGGAGTACAGCGACGCGCACCGGCTCGCGGCCGTCATGCTGGGCTTCTCGTTTGTGGTGCTGCTGGCCTTGCACCTGTACAACGGGCAACGCCGCAAGGGGACCGCGCCATGAATGAGGCGACCGGTCAACGCCTTGAATCGGATGAGCCACTGGCGCTGCAAGTTGTTTTAAAGCGCCGGGGCTTCACGCTCGACGTCAATCTGCAACTGCCCAGCCGCGGCATCACGGCGCTGTTTGGCGCCTCCGGCTCAGGCAAAACCACCTGCCTGCGGATTCTGGCCGGGCTGGAGCAAGAGGCCAAAGGCCGGGTCAGCGTGGCTGGGGAGGTGTGGCAGGACAGCGCGCAAGGCACTTTTCGGCCGGTGCACCAGCGCGCGCTGGGCTACGTGTTTCAAGAAGCCAGCCTGTTTGGCCACCTGACCGTGCAGGACAACCTCAAATATGGCTACCGACGCACGCCACGGGTTCAGCGACAGCATGAGTGGGACCATGCGGTGGCGTTGCTCGGCATTGGCCACCTGCTGCAGCGCTGGCCCCATGAACTCTCCGGCGGTGAGCGGCAACGCGTGGCCATTGGCCGTGCGCTGGCCAGCAGCCCGCGCCTGCTGTTGATGGACGAGCCACTGGCGGCGCTCGACGCGCCGCGCAAGGCCGAAATACTGCCCTACCTGGAACGGCTGCAAACCGAGTTGTTGATTCCCATGGTTTACGTCAGCCATGCGATTGATGAAGTGGCGCGGTTGGCGGACCATTTGGTGCTGATGGACGCCGGGCGGGTCACGGCCAGTGGGCCGACCATACCGATGCTGACCCGCCTGGACCTGCCGCTGGCGCATGGGGACACGGCCGGCGCCGTGCTGACGTGCACCGTGGTGAGCCATGATGCGCAAGACCACCTCACGATCACCGAATTTTCAGGTGGGCGCCTGCTGGTGTCGCGACAGAGTGCCGCGGTTGGGCAGCGCTTGCGCATTCGTGTGCAGGCGCGCGATGTCAGCCTGACCCTGCAGCAACAAACCGGCACCAGCATTTTGAACATCCTGCGCGGGACGGTGCTCACCCTTTCGCCGGACAGCCCAGGGCAACTGATGGTGGCGATTGACGTGGGTGGGTGCACCTTGTTGGCCCGCATTACAGTGCGCTCGGCGCAGGCCCTGGGGTTGGCGTCTGGCATGACCGTGTTCGCGCAAATCAAGGGCGTCGCCATTCTGGGCTGACCAATACAAGGTCGCCTGCGGGGCTCCTGCCCACCCTGAGCGGCCTTACCAGCAGGTGTTCTCACAACGGTTGTACCCATCAACAGGTGCACACCCTTATTCAACACAAGGCTTTATCGCCTTATTTTTTCGATTATTGTGAATTTATTTGCGAAAATGACGATTAAAAACAAGCAACTTTCAAACTCAGCATATCGGCCATGGCCAAACTCAACCCGCCAGCCACCTACGACCTTCCGGCGCTGGACGGGTTGATTGAACAGTTGAAGGCCGCGTTCGCCCAGCACATTGAGATCGAAGACGGCGCCAAGGCGCGGATCCTGCGCGTTGCCGGGTTGGAGCTGGTGGTGGCAGCCCCAGGGGGCACGTCCCAGGCCTTGCTCGGTCAGGTGTGTGACCGACTCGCCGAGGTGGCGGCCTTCGGGCTGGCCACTGCCTTGACAGACGCTTCCGCAGACGGCACACGCCAACGCATGGCACTCGTCAGCGCGCTGGCACTCATCGAGGCGTCGACGGGCGCTGCGCCAACACCAGGCACGCCTCGAAGTAGCGAGGCATCCAGCGAACTCCTGACCACCGTCGAAGTGGCCACGCAACTCGGCATGAGCCGCCCCTATGTCTCCATGCTCTGCGACCAGGGCAAGCTGGGGGAAGTGACGCGGTCGCAAGGGGGGCATCGGCGGATTCTCAAGTCGGCGGTGGTGCACTACAAGCGAACGCACTGCGGCCCCGCCCAAGTGCCACAGGCTTTTACCGAAGACGCCGAGGCGTCGCCAGACTCGTCACACCAGGTCGGCACACTAGCGGTACAACAAGCGCTGTCAAACCCAAACAACTAGAACAAGGACCTTGCCCATGAACCACTCCATCAGCCTCATCACCACACTGGCGGCGGGCTTCGGCCTGGCCCTGGTGCTGGGCTTTCTTGCGGCGAAGCTGAAGCTTCCGGCGCTGGTCGGCTACCTGGTGGCTGGCATTGCCATCGGCCCGGCCACGCCCGGCTTTGTGGCCGATGCACAAATCGCGTCCCAGCTCGCCGAAGTGGGCGTGATGCTCTTGATGTTCGGTGTGGGCTTGCATTTTTCGATTGATGACCTGTTGTCCGTTCGCAAGATTGCCGTGCCCGGCGCCGTGGTCCAGATGGTCGTGGCCACGGCGCTGGGCGGCGGCGTGGCCACCCTGTGGGGCTGGCCACCGGGGGCGGCGCTGGTGTTTGGCATTTCTCTGTCGGTCGCCAGCACGGTGGTGCTGCTCAAAGCATTGGAGAGCCGGGGCCTGACGGATGCGGCGGATGGCCGCATCGCCATTGGCTGGCTGGTGGTGGAAGACTTGGCAATGGTGCTCGTCCTGGTGCTGTTGCCCGCCCTTGCACCCACTTTGGGCGGCACGGCCACACAAACCAGCCAAAGCATGACGGCGACCATCCTGATCACGCTGGCGCAGGTGGGCGGCTTTATCGCGTTCATGCTGATCGTGGGGCGCCGTCTGTTCCCCTGGATACTTTGGCAAGTGACCAAAACCGGCTCGCGTGAACTCTTCACGCTGGCGGTGGTGGCCGCCGCGGTGAGCATTGCCTACGGTTCGGCGGCCTTGTTTGGCGTGTCGTTTGCGCTCGGGGCGTTCTTTGCGGGCATGGTGTTGCGCGAGTCCGAGTTCAGCGCCAGGGCCGCCGAGCAGACGCTGCCCTTGCAAGACGCGTTTGCCGTGCTGTTCTTTGTGTCGGTGGGCATGCTGTTTGACCCGATGGTGCTCATCGAGGAGCCCGTGCATGTGCTCGCGACAGTGGCGGTCATTGTTATCGGCAAGTCTGTGGCTGCCGTGGCGCTGGTGCTGGCGCTGGGCTACCCTGCCCGGACGGCACTGGTTGTAGCGGCCAGCCTGGCACAGGTGGGGGAGTTTTCTTTCATTTTGGCGGGGCTTGGCATGACCCTCGGCCTGCTGCCCAAAGAGGGCAACAGCCTGATTCTGGCGGGCGCCTTGATCTCCATTGCACTCAACCCCCTGGTGTTCAGCGCGGTGGCGCCGCTGCTGAAGCAGCTTGAGAAGTACCCAAAACTGGCGGCCCGACTGGCACCGGGCGCGAGCCCCTTTGCCGAGTTACCCATGAGCACCGACGCCAAGTACCTGGCCAACCAGGTGGTTCTGGTCGGCTGGGGCCGCGTTGGCAAGCTCATCGCCAACGCGCTGAGCGAGCAAGGCATTCCCTACGTCGTGGCCGACTCCAATCGCGACTCGGTCGAGCTGCTGCGCACCAAAGGCACGCCCGCCGTCTGGGGCGATGCAACCGAGCCCGAAGTGCTGATTCAGGCCCACATCCGCGACGCGCGGGCGCTGGTCATTGCCACCCCGGACACCGTTCAGGTGCGCAAGATGGTGGAGGTGGCCAAGGCCTTGAACCCCGGCATCAGTGTGGTCGTTAAAAGCCACAACGCCGAAGAAGCGAAACGGCTTGAGGAGGACGGCGCAGGAACGGTGTTCGTTGGAGAAATTGAGTTGGCCAAGTCCATGATTGGCTATGTTTTGCACTTGGTGAAGCCTGACAACGTCAAACACCACTGAACATCAAATGGCCTCAATTTGATTGTGCAAAAGAAGCCGCACCTTACACTCCGAAACTTTACATTTCTTAAAGATACCCATGGAATTCCTATCCGACCCAAATATCTGGATCGCCTTCTTTATGCTGGCCGCGCTGGAAATTGTGCTGGGCATTGACAACATTATTTTCATCAGCATTCTGGTGGGCCGCTTGCCGCAGGAGAAGCGCGATCTGGCGCGCCGCCTGGGCCTGGGGTTCGCCATGGTTTCACGCATTGCCTTGCTGTTCAGCCTGGCTTGGGTGATGACACTCACCGAACCAATTTTTACCGTGATGGCGCAGGAAATCAGCGGCCGTGACCTGATTCTGTTGGGTGGCGGATTGTTCCTGCTCTACAAAGCCTCGCATGAAATTTTTCTGGAGGTTGAAGCCAACCACCCCAATGAAAGCGACGCACCAGCCGCAGCCAGCTCCGTGAAAACCGGTGCCACGTTGTTCTGGGGCACGATTGTGCAAATCGGCGTGGTTGACATCGTGTTTTCGCTGGACTCGGTCATCACCGCCGTGGGCATGGTGGACAACATCAATGTGATGGTGGCCGCCGTGATTGCCTCGGTGGCGGTGATGATGTTTGCCGCCAAACCCATTGGCGAGTTTGTGGATGCACACCCTTCCATCAAGGTGCTGGCCCTGGCCTTTTTGACCATGGTGGGCACCTTGCTGGTGGCTGAGGCGTTTGACGTGCATGTGCCCAAGGGTTACGTCTACACCGCCATGCTGTTCTCGCTGGGTGTGGAAGCACTCAACATTCGGGCCCGCAGCAAACGCATCGCCGCTAAGGCCCATTAAGGTCCGCTAACGCAAAGGAAGTCAGGGTTTGGTGGCGTTCGGGAAAAACAACTGTTCGCCGCCAATTTTGTAGCTTGCAATCACCGACTGGCCCGGCGCTGACACCAGCCAGTCCACAAACTTCTGGCCCTCAGCCACCTTGACGGTGGGGTGCTTGGCCGGGTTCACCAGCATCACGCCATACTGGTTGAACAGGCGTTTGTCGCCCTCCACCAGCACCGCCAAATCCCCCCGATTTTTAAAGTTCAGCCAAGTGCCGCGGTCCGCCAGCACATAGGCGCCGGTGCTGGAAGCGATATTGAGCGCCGGCCCCATGCCGCAGCCGCACTCTTTGTAGCCGCTGCCCTTTTGACTGTCCATGCCCGCAGTTTTCCAGAAACGCAGTTCGGCCGCGTGCGTGCCGCTCTTGTCGCCGCGCGAGACAAACTCGGTGTTGCCCAGTGCCAGTTTCTTGAGGGCTTCCACAATGTCGCTGCCTTTAACTTTGGCAGGGTCGGCCTTGGGGCCAATCAGCACAAAGTCGTTGTACATGACTTCAAAGCGTTTGACGGCAAAGCCCTCGGCCACCACCTTGTCTTCGGCCACCTTGTCGTGCACAAACAGCACATCGGCGTCGCCCCGGCGCCCCATGTCAATGGCCTGGCCGGTACCCAGTGCCACCACTTTCACATCAATGCCCGTGGTCTTTTTGAACTCAGGCAACAGGTGCGAAAACAGGCCGGATTGCTCGGTCGACGTGGTGGAAGCCACCACGATCGACTGTGCGTGCAGGCCCACAGATGCTACAGATACAGTAGCTAAAAGCGCAACATGGACAAGGGCTAGAGGCCTAAAAGGCATATATTTACTCATGCGAGTTCTCCTTTGACAAACAAATGGGCGGCGGGGTAATGCGTTTGCAGCAGCGCCCCGCCAAAAAAATCGTTAACCGGTAGGTCAGCCAGCACCCGGCCGTGCTCCAGGTAAATCACCCGGCTGGCCAGGCGCTTGACCTGGCCAAGGTTGTGGCTGGAAAAAATCAGCGTCATGGCGGGGTCCGCGCCCAAACCGCCCTCGGACGCGGCGGAGAATTCGGCAATCAGGGCCTCGACCTCGCTCTTGGCATGCGGGTCCAGGCTGGCCGTGGGTTCGTCCAGCAACAGCACCTGGGGCGCCAGCGCCCAGGCCCGCGCCAGCGCCACGCGCTGCTGCTGTCCGCCCGAGAGCTTGCGCGCATTGCGCTGGGCCAAATCAGCCAGGCCCACGCGGGCCAGGGCGGCCAAAGCCAGGGGCTGGGCCTTTTGCCACGAATAACCACGCAGCCACAAACCCAGCGCCACATTGCGCTGGACTGACAAACGCATCAAATGCGGCCGCTGAAACAGCATGGCCTGGCGGGCTGCGGGGTCCAGCACCACCTCGCCAGCAGTGGGCGCCGCCAGCCCGTGCAACAGGCGCAAGAGCGTGCTTTTGCCACTGCCGTTGGCGCCCACCAGCGCCACCCGCTCACCCCGCTGAATGGTCAAAGACACATCGGACAAGGCCTGCACCCCGGCTTGGCGGCGGCCAAAGTGCACGCTGGCGGCCTTGAGGTGAAGCACCGGCATCACGACGCCACCTCCACAGCGCGCCGCACCGACGGGGCGGACACCGTTACGGGCACAGCGGCGTCGTTGCTCTCCGCGCACTCGCGCCAGCGCCGCACACCCGCAATCAACAGGTTGAGCAGCAGCACCACCAGCAACAAAATCAGCCCCAGCCCCAGGGCCAGCGGCAAATCGCCCTTGCTGGTCTCCAAGGCAATCGCCGTGGTCATGACGCGGGTGAAACCATCAATGTTGCCGCCCACAATCATCACCGCGCCCACCTCGGACACGGCACGGCCAAACGAGGCAATCACCACAGTCAGCAGCGCGTAGCGCTCATCCCAGGCCAGCAACAGGCTGCGCATCAAAGGCCGCGCGCCCAGCGAGCGCAGTTGCTCGCCATGCACACCTTCGGCGTCTTCCACGGCCTGGCGCGTCAGGGCGGTCACCACCGGCAGCACCAGCACCGCTTGCGCCAGCACCATGGCCTTGAAGGAAAACAGCCAGCCCAAGTACCCCAACGGCCCGGTGCGCGACAGCAGCAAATACACCACCAGCCCCACCACCACCGAGGGCACCGCCAAAAAGGTGTTGAGCAGGGTCAGCACCGCCCCACGCCCGGCAAACCGCGCCACGCCCAGCCAGGCGCCCAGCACCAGCCCCACGGCGCAGGCGATGACACAAGCCACCGCGCTCACCGCCAGGGAACGCCCCACGATGGTCAACAAGCCGCTGTCCAGGGAAGTGATGAGATCCAGCGCGGTGGCTGCGCTGTCGGTGAATGAGGTCATGCGCCAGAATTTTGAGTTGCGGTATCGTAGCCACCGATCTAATTACCAGCGATATGAACTGCCGTGCATAGGCTCCAATTCCACTACACCCTGTCGCGCAACAGCAGCCCCGCGCTGATTCGCAACCCCCTGATTGACCTGCTGCAAGCGGTGAGCGCCAACGGCTCCATTTCGGGCGGAGCCCGTGCGTTGGGCCTGTCTTACCGCCATGTGTGGGGCGAACTCAAGCGCTGGGAAACCGAGTTGGGCAACGAGCTGCTGGTGTGGGAAAAGGGCCAGTCCGCCCGCCTGACCGAGTTTGGCGCCAAGCTGATGTGGG
>CAZLRQ010000080.1:0-10182 GCA_964562035.1 uncultured Rhodoferax sp.
GGAATTTCGTCAATCTCGCTCAACCCGGACTCGGTGATTGCGACTTGGCAACGGCTTGCCAAACAGTAGCAAACACCTATGGCCCGCCGTAGAGCGGGCTGGCATGATCCGGCGATGAAGAATCAAGCTCGCACTGACATTGGGACCAAGTCGTTTGTGGGCGATCTCCGCTGGCACGGCTGGTTTCTGGCCTTGTGGTTTGCGGCCTCTTTTGGGGTCGTTTTCTTTGCCCATGACCTGAAAATGGTTGTGGGTCACTGGCCTTTGGGCTATTGGTTTGCCGCCCAAGGCAGTGTTTTCATTTTTATCGCGATCGTTGCCGTCTTCGCCTGGCTTGCCAACCGGCGCGAGCGTGAAGTAACGCAAGATGATGCGGCTTACAAGGCCTACAAGTCCCGCATACATCGCCGATTTGCCGCCTACGTTGTGCTCCTGCTGTTGTTTTTGCTTGGCTTGGCGATGGCTGAACAAATGGGTTTGAAGAAGGCCTGGGTGGGGGGCATTTTCCTGTTTGCCACCGTCATTTTGTATGCAGTGATTGGCATCTACAGCCGAACTTCTGACGCGGCGGAGTATTACGTGGCAGGTCGCCGTATCCCCGCTGTCTATAACGGCATGGCAACCGCTGCGGACTGGATGAGTGCCGCGTCCTTCATCAGCATGGCAGGCGGTTTGTACCTTCAAGGGTTTTCCGGAGCGCCCTCCCAGCCGGGCGGTTTGGTCTACGTATTGGGCTGGACTGGTGGCTTCTGTCTTGTGGCGTTGTTGGTGGCGCCGTATTTGCGAAAACTTGGCCTTTACACCATTCCTGACTTTTTTGGTGCCCGTTTCGGTGGTCAATGGCCGCGCATCATTGCCGCTTTTGCTGCGGTGCTGTGCTCCTTCACCTATGTGGTGGCTCAGATTTATGGCGTGGGTCTGATCACCTCGCGTCTGACTGGTGTCCAATTTGAGGTCGGTATCTTGCTTGGCCTTGGTGGCGTGTTGGTGTGTTCTTTTTTAGGGGGAATGCGCGCGGTTACCTGGACGCAGGTGACTCAATATGTGGTTCTTATCCTTGCATTCCTGATTCCCGTCTCTTGGTTGGCCTACAAGCAGTTGGGCAATCCCCTGGCCCCATTCGTGTATGGTCAGCAACTTCAAAAAATCACCAAGCTGGAGCAACAACTGATCGAGTCACCGGCCGAGCTGGAGGTAATCAACGAGTACACCCGGCGCGCGCAAGACTATGCCTCGAAGTTGCAAGATGTTTCCGGCGCGCTGGAGCGCGATCGCAACACACTCCGCGAGCGAATTCGACTTTTCAATGAGCGCAAAGCCGATGAGTCGGTGATTTTTGCTGCTCGCCGTGAACTGGCTGCGCTGCCTAAAGATGAGGCGTCGGCACGTGAGCGCTGGACGCGTTTGATGCAGGAAAGTCTTGATCAAGCCAAACCGCTGGGTGGCATGCCACCGCACACCAGACCGTTTGTCGGCGATCCTGATGGAGATGAGGCGCAGTCACTTGCGTTTGATTCATCGCGACGCAATTTTCTGGCCTTGATGTTTTGCCTCATGATCGGAACCGCAGGTTTGCCTCATTTGTTAACTCGGTTCTACACGACGCGGACAGTGGCAGATGCCAGAACTTCCGTGGCGTGGTCCTTGTTTTTCATTGCCCTCTTGTATTTATCGGCACCTGCGCTAGCAGTGCTGGTCAAGTACGAGATCATGAGCCAGTTGGTCGGGCAGAACTTCCACGCATTGCCGCCCTGGATTGCCCAGTGGGCCGCCGTCGATCCCATGTTGATTTCTGTCAGTGATGTCAATGGTGACAACATCCTTCAGTTTGCTGAACTCAAGTTGGGTGCAGACATCGTGATGCTGGCGATGCCTGAGTTAGGTGGTTTGCCGTATGTGGTATCAGGGTTGGTGGCCGCTGGTGGCCTGGCGGCCGCATTATCTACAGCGGACGGCTTGTTACTGACGATAGGCAACGCCTTGGCGCATGATTTTTTCTTTCAGGGTGAAAGCGACCGTGCGGGTGCGGTGCGCCGTGTCATGCTATCCAAATTTGCCTTGCTAGTGGTTGCCCTGGTCGCGGCCTATGTGGCAGCACACAGGCCGGCTGATATTTTGTACTTGGTGTCGGCGTCATTTTCGTTGGCCGGCGCGGCCTTTGTACCGGCCATGGTGCTAGGTATTTTCTGGACGGGGGTGACCCGTTATGCTGCTGTTGCCGGCATGGTGACGGGGCTGGGGTTGACGGTGTTTTACATGGCGATCAACACCCCCATGCTTCGCTCCGCTCTGGGGCTGAAGGGTCACGGTTTGTGGTTTGATATTCAGCCTGTGTCTGCTGGGGTCTTCGGTGTTCCTGCTGGCGCTGCGGTGATCGTGCTTGTGAGCCTGTTTTGTCGTCCGCCTGGAAAGAAAGCTAGATAGCCAGTCACATTTGAGCCTTGGCATATAATCATGGGCTTCGCCTTGCCGCACCTCAATTAGACGCTGAGGGCGGTTTTTCTTTGCCCGATTGAGGGCTATCCATAAGGAGTATCAATGCGTCATTACGAAATCATCCTCATGATCCATCCGGATCAGAGCGAACAAGTTCCTGCCATGCTGGAGCGTTACAAGGGCATGATCACCGCTGGCGGTGGCAAGATCCACCGCGTGGAAGACTGGGGCCGTCGCCAGTTGGTTTACATGATCAACAAGCTGGCCAAGGCGCATTACTTGTGCGTCAATATTGAGGCTGACCAGGCGGTCATGGCCGAGTTGGAGCATGCTTTCAAGTTCAATGATGCTGTGTTGCGTCATTTGACTGTGTTGAAGAAAAAAGCCGATACCGGCCCTTCTTCAATGATGAAGACCGTCGAGCGCGAAGATGCCCGCAAGACCCAGCAAGCTGAATACCAGGCTTAATAGCTTGGTTGGTGTGCACGGCGTGTGAGTAACACTGCCAATCACCTTGTGCTGAGCGCTTGTATCGCAGAGTTTGACGCTCTTCGGTTCACACCTGCCGGGTTACCCGCACTGAATATGAAGCTCGAACACGAGTCAACAGTTCAGGAAATGGGTCAACCTCGTCAGGTAAACGCAGCAGTCAAGGCGGTGGCTTTTGGAGCGATCGCTGAGCGGCTTGTTAAACAGGCCATAGGCAGTTCCTGGCAGTTCACAGGTTTTTTGGCAACGCCACGCAACGGCAAACAGCTTGTTTTGCACGTGCAAGAGTTTCAGCAAGATTAACGATTTCGTACCAATTTAAGGAGTCCCATCATGGCCGGACCAAAACGTTTTAATAACAAAGACAAGCGCCCCAAGCGCCCAGCACAAAACTTGCTGTTCAAGCGCAAGCGCTTTTGCCGCTTCACGGTGACTGGCGTCGAAGAAATCGACTACAAAGACATCGACACCTTGCGTGATTTCATCGCCGAAAACGGCAAAATCATTCCTGCTCGCCTGACTGGCACCCGTGCCATTTTCCAGCGCCAGCTCAACACTGCTATCAAGCGCGCTCGTTTCCTCGCGATGCTGCCTTACAGCGACCAGCACAAGATCTAAGGAAAACGACCATGCAAATTATTCTGCTCGACAAGGTCGTGAACCTTGGCAATCTCGGTGACATCGTTCGCGTTAAAGACGGTTACGCTCGCAATTTTCTGATCCCTTATGGCCGTGCTCGTCGCGCCACAGCATCAGCAAAGCAAGAGTTTGAAGTCAAACGTGCTGAATTGGAAAAAGCGGCTGCTGCGAAGTTGGCTGAATGCCAAGCTATTGGTGAGAAGCTGGCAGGCACCACCTGCAAGCTGACCCAAAAAGCCGGCGTGGATGGCCGTTTGTTTGGTTCCGTGACCAATGCTGATATCGCTGAGGAGCTGACCAAAAACGGCTTCAAAGTTTCAAAGGCACAAATTCGGATGCCTAACGGTCCTATCAAGGTCGTTAGCGACAGCACCGTGAGCGTGGCGTTGCATACCGATGTGGTTGTTGACATCACGGTTTCCGTGTACGGCGAATCAGCTTAATAAGCTGAGTGACCCTCATTAAGCCGCCAGGGTGAAAGCCCGGGCGGCTTTTGTTTTTGTACGATATATATCTTTGTCTGTTACTCCTTATTTTTTATTGGGCGTGCAGAAGTTCACTTTGGCGCTCGCTTCCACGTTAGCCCCAGTGGGCGTTGCCTTTGAGGCGTAAAGGAATCACTTAATGTCTGCTGTACTCTCTGCTTCCGATGATGACTATGGTCAAGATCGGCAGGTTGCGCAATTGCGTATTCCCCCCCATTCAATTGAGGCTGAGTCCAGCGTGTTGGGTGGATTGCTTCTGGACAATGGCGCTTGGGATCGGGTCGGAGATCTGCTGAAGGAAGGCGATTTTTACCGTTATGAGCACCGCATGGTCTTTGGCGCCATTGGTACGCTCATCAACGGCTCCAAGCCTGCCGATGTCATCACGGTGTTTGAGCAACTTCAGAACCAGGGTAAGGCCGAGGAAATTGGCGGACTGGGGTATCTGAATTCCTTGGCGCAGTATGTTCCGAGTGCTGGCAATATCAGGCGTTATGCGGAGATCGTCCGAGAGCGTTCCATTCTGCGTAAATTGGTGAGCGCCAGCGACGAAATATCGACCAATGCTTTCAACCCCAAGGGTCGACCAGTAGCCGCGATTCTGGACGAAGCCGAGCAAAAGATTTTTAACATTGGGGAGGAGGGCGCACGTACCAAGCAAGGCTTTCAAGCCATGGACACGCTGGTGGTCGACTTGTTGGACCGGGTGCAGGAGATGGCGGACAACCCCAATGATGTCACCGGGGTACCGACAGGTTTTTATGATCTGGACCGCATGACCGCCGGTTTTCAGGCCGGTGATTTGATCGTTTTGGCGGCACGCCCTTCCATGGGAAAGACGGCTCTGGCCATCAATATTGCAGAACATGTTGCGCTGAACGAAGGCTTGCCAGTGGCCGTTTTCTCTATGGAAATGGGTGCGGCGCAATTGGCCGTTCGTATCGTTGGATCTATTGGGCGCATCGATCAGGGGCACTTACGTACTGGCAAACTGACGGATGAAGAGTGGCCGCGTCTGACAGAAGCGATTGAAAAGCTGCGTACCATTTCGCTCCACATCGATGAGACAGCCGGTTTGACGTCCAGTGAGTTACGAGCTAACGCGCGACGCTTGTCGCGCCAATGCGGCAAGTTGGGCTTGATTGTGGTGGACTATTTACAGTTGATGAGCGGGTCGTCAAGCGACGGTGAAAATCGCGCCACGGAGCTGGGCGAAATCTCACGCGGCTTGAAAATGCTGGCTAAAGAATTGCAATGTCCGTTGATCGCATTGTCTCAGTTGAACCGAAGTGTCGAGCAGCGACCCGACAAGCGACCCATGATGAGTGACTTGCGTGAGTCAGGCGCCATCGAGCAGGACGCCGACATCATCATGTTCATTTACCGCGATGAGTACTACACCAAGGACGCCTGCAAGGAGCCAGGTGTGGCCGAAGTGATCATTGCAAAGCAGCGTAACGGCCCCACTGGCGTGGTCAAACTCGCCTTCCTGAACAGGATCACCAAGTTTGAATCGTTAGCGTCGGGCAGCAGCGGCGATTTCTAATGGCTACAGCACTTCGCTTGCAAAGTCGGCCAAGCGTGAACGCTCGCCGCGTGCGAGCGTGATGTGCCCGCCGTGTTGCCAGCCTTTGAATTTGTCCACGGCAAACGTCAGTCCTGAAGACCCTTCGGTCAGATAAGGCGTGTCGATTTGCGCGAGGTTACCCATGCAAATGATCTTGGTGCCTGGGCCTGCCCGGGTAATCAAGGTTTTCATTTGCTTGGGGGTCAAGTTCTGTGCTTCGTCAATGATCACGTACTTGTTTAAAAACGTACGTCCACGCATGAAGTTCATGCTCTTGATCTTGATGCGGCTTCGGATCAGCTCGCTGGTGGCTGCGCGGCCCCATTCCCCGGCACTGGTGTCTGTCTTGCCGAGAACTTCCAGGTTGTCGTCCAATGCACCCATCCACGGGCCCATTTTCTCTTCTTCCGTACCGGGCAGGAAGCCGATGTCCTCGCCAACGCTGACTGTCGCACGAGTCACAATAATTTCGGTGTAACGGCGGTCATCCAAAACCTGAGTGAGGCCTGATGCCAAAGCCATCAAGGTCTTCCCGGTACCGGCCGTTCCAGTGAGGGTGACAAAATCGATTTCAGGATCCATGAGTAAATTCATGGCGAAGTTTTGTTCCCGGTTACGAGTCGTGATGCCCCAAACCGAGTTCTTCAGGTGGGTGAAGTCCCGGAGTGTCTTGAAGACAGCAGTTTTTCCACGTATTTCTGTCACACGCGCGTACAAACTCGGTTCGCCAGGTGACTCAAAGTAAACAAATTGGTTGATCAACAAGCTGGGCACGATAGGGCCGGTGACCCGGTAAAAAGTGTGTGCGCCTTGTTGCCAGCTTTCAATCGTTTTGCCGTGCGTGGTCCAGAAGTTGGTTGGCAGCGCGAGAGCTCCTGAGTACAGCAAGTCGCCGTCTTCAAGGGTCTTGTCGTTTTGGTAATCGTCGGTGGCCAGTCCCAAAGCACGTGATTTGACTCGCATGTTGATGTCTTTGGACACCAGGACCACTTCACGGGGCGCATGTTGTTGGCGCAGGGCTTCAACTACGCCCAAAATTTGGTTATCCGCCTTGCCCTGGGGAAGGCTTGTGGGCAAGGTGTAGTTGAGTAACTGTGTCTGAAAGAACAGCTTGCCGCCTGCCTCGCGGTGCCCCGTTGTATTCAGGGGCAAGCCCAGCGTGATGTCTGCTCCCTTATGTTCGGCCAAGGCATCAAGTGTGCGGCTGGTTTGACGTGCGTTGCGCGCGACTTCGGTCATGCCTTTCTTGTGGGCATCAAGCTCTTCAAGAACAATCATCGGCAAAAAGATGTCGTGTTCTTCAAATCGGAACAGGCACATAGGGTCGTGCAACAAGACGTTGGTGTCCAGCACAAACAATTTGCTCGGTCCTGTGCGCTTGGCCTTTTTAGGCTGTGGTGCTTCCTCTGGTTTTTCGACCTGTGGCTCCGAGATCTTGCTCGCAGGTGCTTGCTGACGCACGGGCTTGGCTTGAACCGTGGCCGGCGTTTCGAACAAGGCTGAAGGGTGCTCGGAAGGCGTGCGCATTTCGACGGCTCTGCGCGTTCTTACTCTAGGCGCTGCGCTCACTTCTGGTGCCGATGGCTCCGCTTTGCGGGCTTTGGGTTGCTCACGGGCGGGTACGTCGTAATCCTTTTCGGACAGCAGTGCGGCACGTTTGGCAGGGGCTGTAGGCAGTGGCATGAAAGGGTGCTCCCAGAAGTGATTTGAATGCGGGTGTCAGAAACTAAAAAGCCGCCTTGATACCAAGGCGGCTTTGTATGGAGACGGACTTTTAAGGTTCAACAGCATGCAAATGATTATGCATGAGCCTCAAGACGGTCTCACTGAAGTAATCGTCATTGACGATGTCAGGCGATGACAGCAGCCTTCTTCAGGTCTTTGACAGCTTTGAGCACGTCATCGACATGGCCGGGCACTTTCAGGCCACGCCACTCTTCCTTCAGCGTGCCGTCAGCACCAATCAAGAAAGTGCTGCGCTCAATGCCCTTGACCTTTTTGCCGTACATGATCTTGTTCTTGACCACGCCGAACATGTGGCACATTTTTTCTTCGGTGTCTGCAATCAGTTCAAATGGCAATTCAAGCTTTGCTTTAAATTCGTCGTGGGATTTCATGTTGTCGCGTGAAACACCAAAAACGGTTGCGCCCGCTTTGACGAAGTCTTTGTATTTATCCCGAAACTGCATTGCCTCAGTGGTACAACCGGGGGTGTTGTCTTTGGGGTAAAAATACAAAATTACCACTTTGCCAATATGGGACGTGTTAGAGACTTTAATGCCACCGGTGGCATTGGATTCAAATTCAGGGATGGGTTTATTGACAACAATCGCCATAGTGCTTAAATCTCGTGTGACAGGATGCGTCGTTCTCTCAAGCTGTGGGCACTATCCTCCGAGTGCGCTTTGCGCGCCCACAACTGCAACCCGCTATTTTACCTTGAAACCCCAGGCCAACCCCGGAGCCGATACTGGCTTTATGCTGCTTTTCGTTCCTGCAGAAGCGCGACAGCGACGTGCCGTCCTTCACTGGCCAGAATGTTGTAGGTCCGGCAGGCGGCTTGCACGTCCATGGTTTCGATGCCGGTTTGACGCTCGATCAAAGGCCGGATCCAGGCGGGCTTGGGGAATCTGATTTTCTGGCCACTGCCAAAAATCACCAGTTCGGTCTGGAGTTCCGCCAGTTGCAAAAAGTGTGCTGGCGTCAGGTCCTCAAAAGCGTCGCAGTCCCAATTGAAGCGTTCGCCCCTAGACCCGAGCACGATGCTGGTGATGACTTTTTCCTGGCCCACCCCGATCCAGTCGTCGCCATAGCCGCTGATGGATTGGCCGCCAAGAACGTCGGGTTGAAACTTCATGATGAATAGTTGGGTAGTGGAGGCGGCCCTGGGCCGAAAACCGGTGTCGAGCCTGCCAAATGTGGTCAAATTATAGGTTTCGCCCCACGCAAATGACATCCGGAGGGATTTTGAAGACCATTCGAAAATCAGCCAAGTTGGCCAACGTCTGCTATGACATTCGCGGTCCGATCATGGACGCTGCTCGCCAAATGGAGGAGGAGGGTCACAAGATCATCAAGCTCAACATCGGCAATCTGGCGGTGTTTGGCTTTGACAGCCCAGAGGAAATTCAGCAGGACATGATCCGCAACCTGCCCAACTCGGCGGGTTATTCGGACAGCAAGGGTATCTTTGCGGCGCGCAAAGCGGTGATGCACGAAACCCAGAAGCAGGGCATCAAGGGCGTCACGCTGGATGATATTTACCTGGGTAACGGCGCCAGTGAGTTGATTGTGATGGCCACCAACGCCTTGTTGGATGACGGCGACGAATTGCTGCTGCCATCGCCCGACTACCCGCTGTGGACGGCAGCCGCCAGTTTGTCGGGTGGCTCGCCCGTGCATTATTTGTGTGATGAGGCCAACGGGTGGATGCCTGACTTGGCCGATATTCGGGCCAAGATCACGCCGCGCACCAAAGGCATCGTGGTGATTAACCCCAACAACCCGACCGGCGCCATGTACTCCGATGACTTGCTACAGGCCATCGTGCAGATCGCGCGGGAGCATGGTTTGGTGATTTTTGCGGATGAGGTGTATGACAAGGTGTTGTACGACGGCGTGCGCCACACCGCCATCGGGAGTCTCTCGGAAGATGTGCTGACGTTGACGTTTAATTCGCTGTCCAAGAGCTATCGGTCTTGTGGTTACCGGGCGGGTTGGCTGGTGGTGTCGGGTGACAAAAAGCCGGCCAAGGATTACATCGAGGGGCTGAACATGCTCTCCAACATGCGCCTGTGTGCCAATGTGCCGGGCCAGTGGGCGATTCAGACCGCGCTGGGCGGGCACCAGAGCATCAATGAGTTGGTGGGCGAGGGCGGTCGCCTGCGTCGCCAGCGCGATCTGGCTTATGAACTGATCACGGCCATTCCGGGGGTGACTTGTGTCAAGCCGACGGCGGCCTTGTACATGTTCCCCAGGCTGGACCCGATCATGTACCCGATTGCCGATGACCAGCAGTTCTTCCTGGAGCTGTTGCAGGAAACCAAGGTGATGCTGGTGCAGGGCACCGGCTTCAACTGGGCGGAGCCGGACCATTTCCGCATTGTGTTTTTGCCGCATGAAGATGATTTGCGTGAGGCGATTGGCCGTGTCGCCAAGTTTCTTGAGCTGTATCGCAAGCGGCACAGCAATTAACTCTCTCTATTTTGATAGCTACTTAGGCATGCTGCGTAAGGGCTAGAGCCATATTTAACCAATAAATTTTATGAAATCGATTCAAGTTGGCCTGCTGGGCATGGGTGTTGTGGGTTCGGGCACGTTCAATGTGCTGCGCCGCAATCAGGAGGAAATCAAACGCCGCGCTGGCCGGGGTATTGAAATCACCATGGTGGCCGACCTCGATGTGGCCAAGGCCCAGGCGCTGGTGGGCGAGGGCGTTCAGGTGGTGAACGACGCGCGCGCCGTGATCGCCAACCCCGACATTGACATCGTCATCGAGTTGATTGGTGGCTACGGCATTGCCAAAACGCTGGTGATGGAAGCCATTGCGGCGGGCAAGCATGTGGT
>CAZLRQ010000081.1:0-3322 GCA_964562035.1 uncultured Rhodoferax sp.
CCGGGGGAGAAGGCAATGTCAGCGCCCTGCACTTCCATCAGCGCGTCCACCAGCAACTGGTCGCCCGTGCCGTTGAAGTTGCCACGGCGGTACAAGGTGCCTTCGGTCACGGCCAGCTTTTCAGCCAGCTTGGTTTCATAAGGCGCACGAATCTTGTTGATCAGGGCGTCCATTTCCTGGTCGGCGGGCAGCATGTTGGCGAAGACGGGCAGCAACTTGTAGCGGAAGTCGGTGACTTTTTTGTCCTTGATTTCAAAGTCCAGCACACCCAAAAACTTGCTATTGGAACCCGCATTGGTGACGATGGTTTTGCCACCTTTGTTGCTGACGATCGACGCCACCGGCATGCCATCGTGCGTGTGGCCGCCCATGATGGCGTCAATGCCACTGACACGGCTGGCCATCTTCAGGTCCACGTCCATGCCGTTGTGGCTGAGCACCACCACGACCTGGGCGCCCTTGCCGCGGGCCTCGTCCACCATGGCCTGCATGTTTTCGTCCTGAATACCGAAGGCCCAGTCGGCCACCATGTAGCGGGGGTTGGCAATCGGGGTGTAGGGAAAAGCCTGACCGATGATGGCGCAAGGCACACCGTTGATCTCACGGATCACGTAGGGCTTGAACACGGGGTCGCCAAAGTCATTGGTCTTGACGTTTTGCGCCACAAAATCGACCTTGCCCTTGAAATCTTTCTCAATGATTTCCTTGACGCGCTCCATGCCCAGTGTGAACTCCCAGTGGCCGGTCATCACGTCCACGCCCAGCAGTTTGCAGGCGTCTACCATGTCTTGTCCATTGGTCCACAAGCTGGTGCCTGAACCCTGCCAGGTGTCACCGCCATCCAGCAACAACGCACCAGGCCGGCTGGCCTTCATGCGCTTGACCAACGTGGCCAAATGCGCAAAACCACCGACCTTGCCATAGCGCTGGGCGGCTTTTTCATAGCTCAAATACGTCAGGGCATGGGCCTCGGCCGTGCCAGGGCGAATCTTGGCGACGCGCAGCAGGTGCTCACCCACCAGGTGAGGCAAGTTGCCCCTCATGGCGCCCACACCCATATTGATGCTGGGCTCCCGGAAATAAATCGGCTTGAGCTGCGCGTGGCAGTCGGTCATGTGCAAAAACGACACGCTGCCAAACTTGGGAATGTCATACAAACCGTTGGCGGCTGTGGCGGCGTCGGCATCGGCGTAAGCACCCAAACCCATGCCGGCCATGGTGCCAGCACCCATCACCTGGAAAAATTCGCGTTTAGTTAAATTCATGGTTCAGCACTCACTCGATTCAGAAACAAAAGAAAACCCGGTCACACCGGGCTTGCCAAACGGTGTTGGTCGCTTTATTGATTCACGGGCGACTTGGGGTCCAGCAGCAGCGCCACGATATGGGCCACCTGCTGCTCGTTCAAGATCGCCATGTGTCCGGCCCGCGGCATGTTGGAGCAGGCGTTGTACGCCTTGGAATTCCATACCTTGCCCCAGGTGTACTCCACCATGGCTTTGGCCTCTGGGCTGGCTGGGTCGCTCACACCGCGCAGCTTGCCGTAGTTGTAGAGACTGGGGCCGATGGTGCCGTAGGAAATTTCCTTCTTGTCCATCTGGTGGCAGTTGTAGCAGTTGCCGCCATTGGGGGTCGTGGCACTGTCGGTCCAGGTGAGGCCACGTCCGCTTTGTGCCAGTTTCTCGCCCTCTTTCCAGTCGCCCAGAAATCGGCCGTTGCTGGGCCACTTGATGGTTTTGAAGTTGGCTTCTTCAAGGCGCTTGGCCGTGGCGTCGTCCAGCGGTTTGCCAGCAACATCAGCGGCACTGCACAGGCGGTTGGTCTCGTCCGTGTCCAGGCGGGTCACTTTGACAATGCCTTGGTCTCGAAAGCCCATCTTGACGATATCACTGGTGAGCTTGTCCAGGTCAACCATGCTGGGGGCCGAGGTGCAACCGGCCACCAGGGCGGCAGTAGCCAAGAGTGACAAGGTTATTTTGTGCTGCTTTTTCATGGGATGTCCTTGCGTATGGCCTGTGATTTAGCGTTTGATGGCAGGAGCGATGGAGGCGGAACCCTGGCTATTGACGCCCAGGTAGCTGCCCAGGGCGATGGTCACGTCACTGGCAAAGCCGGGGTAGGGAAAGCGCTGCTGGCGGTAGCAGTCGTTCAGGCGTTGTTGCATGCCCCACATTTGACCGTTGGAGACGCGGTAGGCAGGCCAGGCGGCAAAACCGATGCCGTCGCCCGGATTTTTGGTGAGGTTGGGCAGGTCTTGCAGGCGGATACGTTTGCCGTCTTCGCCGTGGCAGGATGCGCAGGAAAAGTCGTGTGCGCCGGCGCGCTGGAAAAACAGGCGTTTGCCAACTTCCACAAATATTTTTTCCTGAGGATGGCTTTGGGGCAAGTTGAATTTCATGCCTTTGGATTCAGCCGCAATCCAGGTGGCCAGGGCGGTCATGTTGACTTGTTCGCCTTTGCCAAAGGGGGTTTTGGCGATCTCGGCGGCATTGAAACCTTGCAGGGTTTCCATGCAGGTGAGCAGCCGGGACTCCAGGTCTTGCACGCGCTGGGTGTCGGCAAAGTAGCGGGGCAGCTCAACAAAAACGCCTTTGACAACGCCGGGGCCTTTGCCCAGGTTGCATTGTTGCAAGGTGGCGTTTTTAGGGCCACGGGCCTTTTTCCAAAGGTCTTCGCCTTTGGCTTCAAACAGTTCAGCGGGGTTGCCGTCTTGCAGCATGGCCCGGTATTCTTCGATGCTCTCAACAGCGGTTTTTTGGGCCAGCGCGGTGGTGCTGGCCAGGCAGGCCAGGGTTAGCACTGAAACGGTGGTTGTCAATTTCATGATGACCTCTTGTTGGCCTGGCGTGGACCAGCCGTGTAGAAAATAAAGGAAAGAAAAGGGCGGGGCAAACGCCCCACCCTTTTCTAATGCGCCATGACTGGCTTATCAGGACGCCGTCGCTTCGTCCGTGCGGCTGTCGCCCTTGTTGTCTTTCCACATCACGCCAATCTTGTCGCCCGCCTTGGCGCCTTTGATGGTGAATTGCAGAAACGGGTTCTTGGACACCGCTGGGCCCCACTCGGCGGTCATGACCACCTTGCCGTTGTGGGTGGCGGTAACGTCCTGGATGAACCAGGCCGGCACCACGGCACCAGCCGAGTCTTTGCGCTGGCCGGATTCCATTTCGTGGCTCATGAGGACGCGTACGGTGGCTTTGTCACCGGCTACTTGGGCGCGGATGCGCATTGGGTCTGCCATGTTGATCTCCTGAGGTCGGTTGTCAGAGGTTGGTAAAAAGGGAGAAAGGGAGCTTGGGGTCGTTGCGTCGCGGGGGCGCTT
>CAZLRQ010000081.1:3332-7260 GCA_964562035.1 uncultured Rhodoferax sp.
TGTTGATCTCCTGGTTTCAATTTTCAGATGTTTACAAAAAAGGGCGCAAGCAAGGCCGGCGCTTAGCCGCCGCAGCCGCCCAGGGTGACTTTGACTTCTTTCTTGGCAAAGAGGGCTTTGCCGTCATTCATGATGGCCACGGCGTAGACATCCGAGGATTGGCCCATCTTGGCGCGGGTGGCAAAGTTGGCGTCCACGCTGTCGCTGACGTTGAAGAGCGCAATCAGCGCAGCGGGGTTTTTCTCCACGAGGATAAGAATTTGCTTGACGCCGGACAGTGCGGTGCTGGCAGTCAGGGGCACCACGGCGCCGTTTTCGGCAATGTCAGGGCCGCCGATGGTGACGTCTTTACTCTCCATGGGGGCGCCAGCACCCAGGGCCTTGAGGACGTCGGCCAGGGATTTGGCTTCAAAGGCGCTTTTGTTGTAAGCCAAAGCGTACTGCGGGAAGAGGCCCGTGCCAGCCAGCAGGCCGGCCACGAGGGCGCTTTGTTTCAGGGTTTGACGGCGGGTTTGCATATGAAGCTCCTTGATTAAGTTCATGCTAAAAAATGGTTCAAAAACTTGTGGTTACTTTACTTGCCAGCACCTGATGCCAACCACGTGGCAATGGTTTTCGCATCTGCGTCGCTCAGCGTCTGCGCGGGCATGGGAATGGGACCCCACACCCCCGCACCACCGGACTTGATTTTCCCAGCCAGGTAGTCCACTTTGCCTGCGTGCTTTTTAGCAATCTCATTAAAGCCGGGGCCAACAATTTTCTTGTCAACGCCATGGCAAACCATGCAGTTATTTTTCTGTGCCAAAGCCGCAGCGGCCTTGTTGTCACCGCCGGCGCCAGCAGCTGGTGTCGCTGCGGGGGCCTTCGGGCTGGCTTGGGCTACCACCACGGCGTTGGACAAGGGCGCAGCAGCGCCGGGCTTGCCTTCGGGGCGTGACGTATCTGCACCACGCTGGGCACCAAAGGTACGGTTCTGCTCCGCCAGGTTACCGTGGGCGTTGCGTGCGTAATCCGGCAAAAACGAGGCCACTTTGGGCTCTGCCACACAGTCTTTCATGCAAGCAACGTTCTTGGTGTCAGGCTTGCTCACGCCCTTGAACTCGTTACCGGGCCACATGGCGTGTGCCGTGGTCATTCCGTTGCGGTTGGGCATGCGCGCCTGAACTTCGGCTATGTTTTTGTCCGACATCACGAAGTCATTGGGCACAATGCCACCCAGATTCAGCAGGAACGCCGTCACCGAATAGACCTCTTCCGTGCTCAGTGATTTGGGCTCGGTCCAAGGCATGGCGCGGTTGATGTAGTCCCACAACGTCGACACCGTGGGCACTTTCATGAGCGTGGTACGGCCAGGGAACGACGTGTCGGTCAACTTGGCAACCCGGCCTGTCTTGATGTCGTCGGCCGAGGTGCCGCCCACCAGCGGACTGAACACTTCTCCCGACTCACCAAAAAAGCCGTGGCAGTGGGCACATTTACCCTCCCACACGTCCTGCCCCTTGGCCACGCTGCCAGAGCCTGCTGGCAAACCCTTGAAGTCGGGCCGAACATCAATGTCCCACGCTGCCACTTCCTTGGGCGTGGCGTCACGGCCCACGCCCGGAAACTTGGCCACTGACTGGGCGCTGGCAAAGCCCGCCGCCGCCATCAGCGCGGTGAAGACGAGTGCTTTAGGAAACTTGAACATTTTTCACCTCACCACTTTCCTGAACCAGCCATGACTGGATGGCGTTGTTGTGATAAATCGAGCGCGTGCCGCGAACGCCACGCAGTTGTTGGTACGTGGGCTGCACATAGCCCGTGTCATCGGTAGCGCGGCTTTGAATGATGGCGGGCTTACCGTCCCACACCCAGTCAATGTTGAAACGGGTGAGCGCCTTGGACAGCACCGGCGACTCCAGCCGCGCAGCACGCCAGTTGCGACCACCGTCCACCGACACATCCACCTTTTTGACCTTGCCTTTACCCGACCAAGCCAGGCCGGTGATGTTGTAAAAACCTTTGTCCAGCAGCACCTGGCCACCGGACGGCGTGGTCACCACGCTCTTGCACTCCTGCAGGTTGCTGTACTGGCGGTGCAAGCCATTGGGCTGCAGGTCCATGTAGTGCACCGCCTCGTCCTTGGCGGCATAGGGCTTGTCACCCACCTCAATGCGGCGCAGGTATTTGACCCAGCTCACACCTTGCACGCCCGGCACAATCAAACGCAATGGGTAACCCTGCTCAGGGCGCAACATCTCACCGTTTTGACCATAAGCCACGAACACTTCGCCCGACTTGATCAGGCTCATGGGAATGGTGCGGGTCATGGAAGAGCCGTCCGCGCCCTCGGCCAGCACAAACTTGCCGTTTGTCAGGTCTGCCCCGGCCAACTCCAGCAAATGAATCAAGGGCACGCCCGTGAACTCGCTGCATGACACCATGCCATGCGTGTACTGCACAGTCGGCACGGCCACGTTGCCCCACTCCACCGCCGTGTTGGCACCGCACTCAATGAAGTGAAAGCGCGACACCGACGGCAAACGCATGATCTCGTCCAGCGTGAACACCTTGGACGCCTTGACCATGCCATTCACCATCAGACGGTGTTTGGACGGGTCAATATCCCACCAACCCTGGTGATGCCGCTCAAAGTGCAAACCACTGGGCGTGACGATGCCAAACAAGGATTGCAAAGGTGCAAACGACACCGAGGCTTGCGTAGTCTGGGTCAGACCCGGGCTTTGACGGCGCTGAATGTTGACCTCGTACTGAGAAGGCTTGCCGTAGCCCTCCACGGCAACCCCCTGACCCAGCGACTTGCTGTGCTGCGGCAGATTCAGGATGTTGGGATCGCCCCCCTCAACCGGCACCGGATTGCCCTGCGCCAGCGCAGCAGGCACAGCGGCCGTGGTTGCCACGGCGGCAAACGCGCTGCGAATGAAATTGCGCCGACCGTTTTTGGCCTCTGCGAAAACGGTTTTGATGCCGTCACGGTCCAGAAAATTCTCGGGCGCCTTGCGGACTCTTCCCGAGCTCATGTTGTCTTCCATCAATCCATCTCCTTCAAACAGTTCTTTGGTTGCTGTTAATTCCGGCACCGGATGGCCCTTCAGCCCGCGTCCACCTTGTGCAATCCATCCACTTCAATCTCAACCTGTGAGCACACCGACTTGCAAATCTTCACCACAGATGCGTCGGCGATGCGATAAAAAACCTGCGGGCCACAGCGCCGTTTGGCCACCACGCCCGCCTTGTACAAAACGTTCAAATGCCGCGACATATTGGGCTGTGACACCTTGATCACATCGAGCAAATGCGAAACATTTCTCTCGCCACCACACAACGCACCAATGATGCGCAGACGCGCCGGCGTGGAAAGCACCCCAAAGAACTCGGCGGCGCGGTCAAACACCTGAGCAGAGGATGTGTCGTGGGCTTGGTCTTTCATTTATTACATGTTCATATTTGCATTTACTAATATATATGGCGGATTATTTCATGTGAATAGGGGTTTTCACCCCCCTCCTCATCCGCCCGTCGCTGCCGCGCGCGAACGCGCTGGCCTTATTTGAATTTGTAGTGATCCCGGTTCAGCACAGCGGCAATCGAGTTCACCTCTTCCGGGAAAAGCCCGAGGTTCATCTCGGTATTGCACTGCTCCACCATGCCCCGCAAGAGACCCGGCGTGTTGATACGGCCCGCAGGCTTGTAGATGGCACTGCCGTCACCACCCACCTTTTGCTGATGGCAAGCCACGCACTGGTTGGCGGCGATCAACTGCTCACCCTGCTTCAAATCAGCCCCTTCGTAAAGGGCTGGCATCTGAGCGCTCGCGGCGGTAGCGGCCAAGAAAAGCAAGGTGAAAGTTGATTTATTCATAACCATTAGCTTAATTAAAGGGCCTGCACCTTGCAATACCCTTGCATGATTTAACTCAAAAACGCCA
>CAZLRQ010000081.1:7360-10175 GCA_964562035.1 uncultured Rhodoferax sp.
CAGATACTGAAACAGACGGCGCAACCATGTATGAAAAACTCACCTCCGACTTGGGTGAGTAGGCGTAAGTGGACCCCAAGGTCAGGTGTTTTGTAATCACACCGGGCGCAATGATGTTGAACGTCACGTCGCGACTCTGAATGGGGTTGTCACCCACATTCAGGCCGGCACGCAACGTCCACTGCGCATTGGCTTGCCACTGCACACCCAACTTCCAGACGTTGATGTCTGACCAGCCAAAACCGGGGCCACTCGCTGAACCCAAAGGCGCCTGAACGGTGCTGGCGTTGGCAATGGAAGGCACGTCGCTGTAATTGATACGCGAGTAATCCAGCGCTACCGTGACGGCTGGTGTGGCCTGAAAACTGGCACCCAGTGTGTAGTTCTCGGGGATGTCAAATTCACCACCGCCGGCAAACAAGCCTGCGTAGTTGTCAAACTTTGACATGTTGATCTTAGGTGAGTAGGACGCTCCCACACTGAAGCTGTCGCTCAACTTGCCCAGGTAACCCAGACGCACACCCAAGCCTGTGCTGTGGTCGTACTTGCCACTGGTCACTTTGCCAGGCGCACTGGTCAAAGCCGGAAAGCCTGGTGCATTGTCAAACGCCTGCAAACCGTAGGCCTTGAACTGCTGGTACACCAGCAGCGGCGACACACCGACTGAATGGCGCTCATCAAACTTGTAGGCAACGGTGGGCGCCACGATCAATTGCATCAGGTCAACACCCAAATTACCTGCGCCGCACAACACGTTGGCAGGACCGGCGCCACAGTTGATTTGGCCACCCGGAAAATCTGTATTCATGCCACCATTGCCGTACACCGTGACGCCGACGCCCAGCTTGTCGCTGAGCGCCATGTTGTAGCCAAACTCGGGAATTAAAAACAGCGGCTTGCCACTGTCCGCCGAGGCATCGAGCCCACCACCCGTGCGCGACATCGACCGACGGGGCATGAAGAAATCAGCGCCCACCTCACCCCGGTTACCGGCCCAGGCCGCTGCCGCCGGGTTGTTGGCGCCGGCAAAGGCGTTGTCGGTCATGGCAACAGACGCGCCGCCCATGCCTTTGGACTTGATACCAATGCCATGCGGCATGTAACCATTGGTGGCCATGGCCGCCCAGGGGCTGGCCATGATGGCCACGGCCGCCAGCGCGCGCCATGTGTTTGTGCTGTTTTTGCGATTCATCAAAAGTCTCCAATGATTGATTTAGTTCTGCGCAGCAAGATTAAAACTCGCCCTTGGCGGCACGGTCCATCATTTGGTAAATGGTTTCGCGCACTTTCCAGGCTTCTTCTTTCAAGGGTGAGGGCAGCTTGCGGCCCATCTTGACCATCATGTCCATGTTCAGGGTGTAGATCCACAGGCCATCGGCCTTCTCCACCACGGTCAAACGGCAAGGCAGGTAAGCCCCCATGTGCGGGCTGAAGTCCACCATCATGCGGGCCGTATCGGGCGAACAGTAGGAGTACACCTTCAGGAACTTTTGGGGCTTGCCGGTGCGCGACTCCAGCTCTTTGGACAAGGGCAACTCACCCACGCTTTTCATGTTGCGCTCCGTGGCCACCTGGTTGAAAACCTGCTCAATGTCATTGACCGTGACACCCGCCTTTACCTTGCGCTCCCACGTGGTGGCCACCGCAATATCACCCTCGGCCTCAACCCAGCGGTCCCACATTTTGCTGGCCTCGGCGCCCGCGCCGTTCTCCAACTTGCCCAGCGTGCTGACGGTGCCGCAGCCCGTCAACACCATCGCCGCCAGCAATGGCAGCCACTTCAAATAGTTAGTCAAAACGTTCACTTTTAATTCCTTGATGTAGAGGGGAGGCCGTGGTTTAAAGAGTCGCATCTGTCGCAGCGCCTTGAGCGACTGATGTAGATCAATGGTGCCCCAATAAAACCCTACGAACCATCAGGAAGAACCCTATACCCTGCGGGGTAGGGTAGAAAAAACCTGCGATTTTCAGAACAAATGCAATCTGTCAAACTGTTGTTTTTTAAACCTGAACGGATCGCAAATCCATGGCCACCCAAAGCACCCCTGCGGCGCCCACCGCCCTCTCCGACTACCGGGCCGATCACCAAAAAGACGTCGTGAACCGTCTGCGCCGGATTGAGGGGCAAGTGCGCGGATTGGTGGAAATGATTCAGAGCGGACGCTCGTGCGAAGAAGTAGCAACCCAGATGTCTGCCGCCCGCAAGGCCATGGACAAGACCTTTTACCGAATGATGGCCTGCTCGGTCATGGAAGCGGTTTACGAATCCAAAACCGATGCCGAGGCGTTGGTGGAGGTTGAACGCTCAGCCCGTATGCTGGAAAAATTTGGCTGAAAAAAAGCCCACCGCCAGGGTGGGCTTGAAGGGACCCCAGGTCCTCAGAGAGAAACAGAATTACTTGGCGCCAGCCAGCACCCAAGCGGCCAGCGTCTTGGCATCGGCCTCGCTCAAAGCGGCTTGCGCGGGCATGGGGATAGGACCCCACTTGCCAGAACCACCCTTTTTAATGCTGGCAGTCAGCATGGCTTCAGCGTCTTTTTGACCCGCATATTTGGCGGCAATGCTTTGGTAAGACGGACCGACCAGCTTCTTGTCCACCGCGTGGCACGCCAGGCAAGCGTTCTTTTGAGCCAGGTCTTTGCTGGCAAAAGCAGGGGCAGACACCAGAACGGCGGCGCCGATCAAAATTTGCACTAATTTCATGTGATCTCCGAAATATCAACTAAATATAACCAGTCGCTAATGTAATTGGATTTTGACCCGGTCGCTAGACACTGCCAGCCCTCAGGTGCTAGGGATTTCCCGCACATCAGC
>CAZLRQ010000082.1:0-10167 GCA_964562035.1 uncultured Rhodoferax sp.
GCGGTCGCTGGCGACCATCAAAATGCGGTCCTCGCCCACGGCGTAGTTGTCACGCACCTTGCCGCGGGCCAGCAAGGGCAAAGAAGTAAGCATGGAGGTGTGCAGGGGTGCGGTCATAGCGTGGCAATCAGGGCTTGAAGAACAAAATAAGAAAGGCCCGCTGCGGCGTCATCACCGGCAGCGGGCCTTGATTATCGCAAGGACAACGATCAGTTCACCACTTGCGCCAACTCGCCCCGGGCATATTTCGCGGCCACTTCAAACAGGCTGTGGCTCTTGATCTTGGCGGCCTGGCCTTCGCAGCCAAACTGCAGGTAACGCTGCTTGCAGATCTGCTTGGCGGCCTCTCGCGCAGGCTTGAGCCAGTCGCGCATGTCAAACTTGTCTGGGTTTTCGACCATGAATTTGCGCACGGCAGCGGTCATGGCCAGACGGATGTCGGTGTCAATGTTGATCTTGCGCACACCGTACTGGATGGCTTTCTGGATTTCTTCGACCGGCACGCCGTAAGTCTCTTTCATGGAGCCGCCGTACTGGTTGATGATGGCCAGCAAGTCTTGCGGCACGCTGCTGGAGCCGTGCATGACCAGGTGTGTGTTAGGAATGCGTTTGTGGATAGCCATGACGCGGTCGATGGCCAAAATGTCACCTGTGGGCTTGCGTGTGAACTTGTAGGCGCCGTGGCTGGTACCAATGGCAATGGCCAGGGCGTCAAGTTGCGTGCGCTTGACAAAGTCGGCCGCCTGCTCGGGGTCGGTCAACAGTTGCTCACGGGTCATGGTGTCGTCAGTGCCGTGGCCATCTTCCTTGTCGCCCTTCATGGTCTCCAGAGAGCCCAGGCAACCCAGTTCGCCTTCCACGGTCACGCCGGTGGCATGCGCCAAGTCGACCACCTTGCGCGTGACTTCCACGTTGTACTCGTAGCTGGCAATCGTCTTGCCGTCGCCCATGAGCGAGCCGTCCATCATCACCGAGCTGAAGCCCAGGTTGATGGCGCCTTGGCACACGTCCACGTTCTGACCGTGGTCTTGGTGCATGACCAGCGGAATGTGGGGGTAGGCCTCAATGGCGGCCTGGATCAAATGCTTGATGAAGGCCTCGCCAGCGTACTTGCGGGCACCAGCACTGGCCTGCAAAATAACCGGCGCACCGACTTCGTCTGCTGCCGCCATCACCGCCTGAACCTGCTCCAAGTTGTTGACGTTGAACGCCGGAATGCCGTAGCCGTTGACTGCTGCATGGTCCAGCAGTTCGCGCATCGAAACAAGTGCCATTTTTATTCCCCCAGAAAAGTTGGTAACCGCTTGGTAACTCGTACCTTGCCGCGAATTCTAACCGTCGGGGAAACGGCTATTTTCAGGCCACCTGGATGATTTTCAGCGTGTTGGTGCCGCCCGGCGAGCCCATGGGCTCGCCAAAAGTGATGGCGTAAACATCACCGGTTTGCACAATGCCGCGTGACTTCAAGTGGTTCTCGGCTTCATTCAACGCGGTGTCGCGGTCAGCGCTGGTGTCAATGAACAAGGGGCGCACGTTGCGGAACAAAGCCATGCGACGCTGCGTCGCCACCTTGGAAGTGATGGCGTAAATGGGCACCTTGATCAGGTGACGACTCATCCACAACGCCGTCGACCCGCTGTCGGTCATGGCCACAATGGCCTTGGCACCCAAGTGATGCGCCGTGAACAGCGCACCCATGGCAATCGACTGGTCGATGCGGCTGAAAGTCTTGCCGGTGAAGTCAGCTTCGAGCCTGAAATCTTCGTTGGCCTCGGCGGCGTGGCAGATGTTGGCCATCTCCAGCACGGTCTCCAAGGGGTACTTGCCCGAGGCGGTTTCGGCCGACAACATCACAGCATCGGTGCCGTCCAGCACGGCATTGGCCACGTCACTCACCTCGGCGCGGGTGGGCACCGGGTTGGTGATCATGGACTCCATCATCTGGGTGGCGGTGATCACCACCTTGTCGTGCTCACGCGCCAGCTTGATCATGCGTTTTTGCAACGCCGGCACCGCCGCATTGCCAACCTCAACCGCCAGGTCACCGCGGGCCACCATGATGCCGTCACTGGCCAGCAAGATTTCCAGCAACTTGGGAATTGCCTCGGCACGTTCAATCTTGGCAATCAGGCCAGGCTTGTGGCCAAACTCGGCGGCGGCCACATTGCACAGTTGGCGCGCCATTTCCATGTCGGTGGCATTCTTGGGAAAGCTGACAGCCACGTAGTCGGCCTGAAAACTCATGGCCGTGCGAATGTCGTCCATGTCTTTGGCGGTCAAGGCGGGCGCGGTCAATCCGCCGCCCTGTTTGTTAATGCCTTTGTTGTTGGACAACTCACCGCCGAGCTTGACGGTGGTGTGCACCTGCTCGCCCTTGACGGCGTCCACCACGATGACGATCAGCCCGTCATTGAGCAGCAGCACATCGCCGGCCTTCACCTCGCGTGGCAGCGCCTTGTAATCCAGTCCGACGGCATCAATGTCACCCAGCTCGCTGCGCGCGGCGTCGAGCACAAATTTTTGCCCGGGCAGCAAAAACACCTTGCCCTCGGCAAACTTGCCCACACGAATCTTGGGACCCTGCAGGTCGGCCATGATGGCCACCTCGCGGCCCACCCGGCTGGCCACTTCGCGCACCATGCGTGCCCGGTCAATATGGTCTTGCGCTTTGCCGTGGCTGAAGTTCAACCGGACAACATTGACGCCGGCCCGAATCATTTGTTCAAGTAACGCGGGATCGCTGGAAGCGGGGCCAAGAGTGGCAACAATTTTGGTGGCACGACGGGTCATGACGAGGTCTCCTTGTAATTAGATTTCCATTTTTACATGGAAGCAGTTACATCAGAGCATCAAGGATGATGGGTGCAAAATACGCTCCGGCAATGCCCCATTGCCCCAACCCACAACAAGCCAGGCCATGCCCAAGCAGCCCCGATTCAACGTTCATCCCCTGCAGTTTGGCTGGAAGCCATTTTTGGTGGCGCTGCTGCTGCTCATCTTGGGTCTGGTCCTGACGGGTTTCAGTGTTCATGTCGCGCGGCAAGACATCCATGACCCCGCAGAGGCCGAGTTCAACCTGCTGGTCGCGCGCGTGGAACGTGACATCAGCACCCAGTTTCAACTGCCTATCTACGGCATGCGCGGCGCGGCTGGTGCCATGGCGGCCACTGGCGACATGCAGCGCCACCAGTTCAAGGCGTATGTCGACGCGCGGGATCTGCCCACCGAGTTTCCGGGCATCAGGGGGTTTGCCTACGCTGAGCGCATCATGCGACCTGACATTGCCCGCTTTGAGGCCGCGCAACGGACCAACGGTGCACCAGGCTTCACCGTCAACACCCGCGGCGACACCCCCGACTTGTATGTTGTCAAGTTCATCGAGCCCGCCCAGGGCAACGACGCAGCGCTGGGAATGGACTTGGGGAGCGACCCCGCACGCCGGGAGGCCATTGAGCGCGCCCTGGCCAGTGGGCAACCCAGCCTCAGTGGCGCAATTACCCTGGTGCAAGACCGGGACGAGAAGCCCGGCTTTCTATTTTTGGTGCCGGTGTTTCAGGGGAGCCAGGTACCTGATACGCCCGAGGCCCGTCGCACCCAGTTGCGCGGCTTCATGACGACACCCCTGGTTGCCGACGACTTGCTGGCCAAATCGCTTGCTGTCGCGCCGGGTGGCATTGAGTTTGAGCTGTTTGACGGTGCGGTTGCTTCGCCGGAAACACTGGTTTTTTCCTCGAAAAAAGAATTCAACGCAGTAACTGGCGGGCTGACTCCGACTGACTTCACTGCCAACCGTGCGTTCCACGCAGAGCGCGGTCTGGTGATCGGCGGACGGTTTTTGATGTTGCGCGCGGGCAGCAGCCCCATATTTGACCGACAGCTTGTGTCCAGCACCCCCTTATTGATTGGCGCAGGAGGCACGATCTCCAGCCTGCTGCTGGCAGGCCTGATCTGGCTCTTGCTGGTTGGACGCACCCGCGCCGAGGGCATGGCACGGGACATCACCAAAGACCTGGACCACTTGGTCGCTACCCAAAAGCAGGACAACGACAAACTCATCCAGGCCCAGCGGGACAACGAGGCGCTGATGCAGTCCATCAACCAGCATGCCATGGTGTCGATTGCCGACCCGGCGGGCACCATCATTCATGCCAATGACCTGTTCTGCCAGACCAGCGGTTACAGCCGCGAGGAGTTGCTGGGACAAAACCACCGTATCCTCAAATCCGAGGCCCAGCCGGATGAGTTTTGGGCTGACATGTGGCGCACCATCGCTGCCGGCCACGTCTGGCGGCACGTTGTATGCAACCGGGCCAAAGACGGCGCCTTGTATTGGGTGGACACCCTGATTTCCCCCTTTTTCAACGACCACGGTGTGGACAAATATGTATCGATCCGGACCAATATCACAGCCACCGTGCTGGCTCAGCAGGCGCTGGACGCCGAGCGCGAACGCCTCAACAACATCATCACGGGCACCAACACGGGTACCTGGGAATGGAATATCCGCACAGGTGAGCTGATCATCAATGAGCGCTGGGCCGAGATTCTGGGCTACTCACTGCAAGAGTTGAGCCCCTCCACCGTGCAAACCTGGGCCGACCGTTGCCATCCGGACGATTTGCCACTGGCGCACCTGAAACGCCAACAGCATCTGGACGGTGGCCTCGGTCACTATGACTGCGAAATCAGGATGAAGCACCGGGACGGCCACTGGGTATGGGTGCATGCCTCAGGCAAAACCTCTGCATGGACCGCAGGCGGCGAACCCGCATGGATGGCGGGGACGCACATGGATATTTCGGTGCAGAAGCAAGCGCAAGCGCAGCTCTCTGAGCAACTGCAGTTTGTGGAGGTGCTCCTGGAAGCAACCCCTGTGGCGATCTACATCAAAGACCGGTCGGGACACTACATGCGCTTCAACAAGGCGTTTGAAGACGTGTTCGGCATCCAGCGTGCCGACTGGTTGGGCAAAACGGTGTTTGATCTGGTGCCACACGAACTCGCTCAAGTCATGAACGAGAAGGACCAAGCCCTTTACGCCGAGGGCAATCTGCAAACCTATGAAAGCCGATTTTTCCGGCACGACAACGGCGAAGCGCGCCTGGGTGCCTACCGCAAAGCGGTGCTGCGCAACCAGGACGGTGAGATCGTCGGGCTGGTGGGCGCCATACAAGACGTGACCGAGCGCAACCGCATCGCGCATGACCTGCGCACTGCCATGCAGGAAGTGCAGGCGGCCACGGTGGCCAAGAGCCAGTTTCTGGCCAATATGAGCCACGAGATCCGCACGCCCATGAACGCGATTCTGGGACTTCTGAACCTGCTGCAGAACACGGATCAGACCGCCCAGCAAATGGACTACACCAGCAAGACCCTGGGGGCGGCCAGATCGCTGCTGGGACTGCTCAATGACATTCTTGACTTCTCCAAGATGGACGCGGGCAAGATGACGCTGGACCCGCAACCCTTCCGGGTTGATGCCCTGTTGCGCGACCTGTCGGTCATTCTGTCGGCCAGCATCGGCAAAAAAGCGCTTGAAGTCTTGTTCGACACCGACCCATCAGTCCCTGCCGTCTTGATAGGCGACGCCATGCGCCTGCAACAGGTGTTAACCAACCTGGCCAGCAACGCCATCAAGTTCACGGCGCGCGGCGAGGTTCGGGTGCAAATTCGCTTGATGGCGCGCCAGGGCACCGGCTGCACCCTGCGCTTTGCCGTGTGTGACACCGGCATTGGCATTTCTGCCGAGAGCCAGAAGCATATTTTTGACGGATTTTCCCAGGCAGAGGCCTCCACCACCCGGCGCTTTGGCGGCACAGGGCTGGGGCTCACCATCTCGCGACAACTGGTGACCTTGATGGGTGGCGAGTTGACGGTGGACAGCCTGCCCGACCAAGGTAGCACCTTTCACTTCACGATCACACTGCCCGAAGCGGCGCTGCTAGAGCCCGCAAAGGACGCGCCCACAGAGCAAATACCTGACAACTTTCAAGTGCTGGTGGTGGATGACTACGCCGCTGCACGTGACATTCACGCGACCCTGGCCACCACCTTGGGCTGGCGGGTCGATGCCGTCAGCACAGGAGCCGATGCGCTGGCGCAGGTGGCTGCGCGCGCGGCCGCAGGCCAGCCGCCCTACCAAGCCGTGCTGGTGGACTGGCAAATGCCGGAAATGGACGGCTGGGAAACCATACGCCGCATCCGGCAGATGACCCCGGCCACGGCGCCCTCACCAATCATGATCATGGTGACCACCATGGGGCGGGAAATGCTGTCGCAACGCACCTCGCAAGAGCAGGCCAGCCTGCACAGCTTTCTGGTCAAACCGGTCACCGCTCTGATGCTGCGTGACTGCGTCACCGACGCCCTGGCTGGACGCAGCAACATGCGCTCCCGCACGCGTCTGCGACCAGACCGGGCGTTGCCACTCAAAGGCATGCGCCTGCTGGTGGTGGAAGACAACCTGATTAACCAGCAAGTGGCGCGTGAATTGTTGGCCGGTGAAGGCGCTACCGTCGAGATTGCCGCCCATGGCCAGCAGGGTGTGGCCGCGGTCGCCGCCACCCCGCTGCGCTTTGATGCCGTCCTCATGGACCTGCAAATGCCGGTGATGGATGGCTACGCCGCCACCCACATCATTCGCCATGACTTGGGCATGACGCAGTTACCCATCATTGCCATGACAGCCAATGCCATGGCCTCCGACCGGGAGGCCTGTCTGGCCGCGGGCATGAACGACCACATTGGCAAGCCCTTTGATCTGAAGCAACTGGTCAAACTGCTGTGCCGTCTGGTGACCGGCCCCCAGAGCAACCCGGTACCAGCACCCGAGACCACGGCTCACGCCGTACCGGAAGCCGACGCAGTAGCCCAGGCACTGGAAAGACTGGGCGGCAACCGGGCACTGTATGGCCGTACCCTGAACGCCTATCTCACCGAACTGTCCGAGCAACCGGACCAACTTGAGGCCTTGCTAAAGGCGCGCGACTGGGCGGGTGCAGCGAGATTGCTGCACACCCTCAAGGGCCTCTCGGCTACCGTGGGGGCCAGCGCTTTGGCCGAAGCGGCTCGCCAGGCCGAGGGCCTGGTGAAAGGGGCGGACACCAACTTTATGCCCGGCACCCTGCATGCTGATATTTGTGCCGCCGTGACCTATACCCATCAGCACATGCAGCGGCTGGCTGAAGAGTTCAACCCATCGCCGCCGGCAGCGCCCGAGCCGCTGAACAGCGGGACCACGGAACACCTGCTGCTGGCTGATTTGCAACAACTGTGCGCGCTGCTGGAGGCCTCTGATATGCAGGCGCTGGAAACGCATGCACGTTTGCGTCAGACGCACGCGGCCAAAGCCGGCCAAGCCCTGGCGCCCTTGGCGGCGAGCGTTGACGCTTTTGACTTTTCGCAGGCTGTGGTTCAATGCAAAGCTCTCATCCGCCAATTCAGCCCCTTGATCTGACCATGTTTTACGACGACACCCCGATTGCCAAGCTGCTGGACGGTGCGCCCGGCAAGCCCAAGTTATTGGTGGTGGATGATCAGCCGATCAACATTCAGGTCATGCACCAGATTTTTGTCGCTGATTTTCAGGTGTTCATGGCCACCAGCGGGGCACAGGCCCTCGCCCTCTGCAAGGACAACCCGCCAGACCTGGTACTGCTGGACATCGTGATGCCCGGCATGGACGGCTTTGAGGTCTGCACCCAACTCAAGGCCGATGCCGCCACCCGCAACATTCCCGTCATTTTTGTCACCGCCCACACGGATGCGGCCCAGGAGACCCGGGGCCTGGAAGTTGGCGCAGTGGACTTTATCTCCAAACCCGTCAACCCGGCCGTGGTGCGTGCACGGGTCAAGACCCACCTGACGCTCAAGCTTCAATCCGATGTCATGCGCAAGCTGGTGTTTCTGGACGGGTTGACCGGCGTTTTCAACCGGCGATATTTTGACCAACAACTGGCCATGGAGATGGCACGTGCGGTGCGCAACCAGTCGCCGCTGTCATTGATCATGCTGGATGTAGACTTTTTCAAGCGCTTTAACGACCATTACGGCCATCAAGCGGGTGATGACTGCCTGCGCCAGATTGCAGTCACCTTGAAAGCCGGCCTGCGCCGCCCGGCTGACCTGGTGGCGCGTTACGGAGGTGAAGAGTTTGCCTGCATCCTGCCTGAAACCGAGTTCAATGACGCCATGGCCATTGCCCATGAACTCGAACAACGCGTCAGAAACCAGGCCATCGCGCACATTGACTCAGACGCCTCCCCAGTCGTCACCATCAGCCTGGGGGTGGCGGGGCGCAATGCCAGCACACCGGCCACCGCCGATGCCATGCTGGCCGCCGCCGATGCCCAGCTTTACAGGGCCAAAAATGCAGGGCGTGGCCGCGCTTGTGGCGAGCCCCTGACACCAGCTTGATTCACAAAAACACATGACCAGTCGGCGATCTGCGTTGCTTTGGCGTCTGTGCTGCGCAGTGCTGTTATGGGGCGCAGGCGTTGCAAGCGCCCAGTCACCACTCAAATACAGTTTTTCGGTGGTACCGCAGTTCAGCCCAACGCAACTGCACCGGGAGTGGGCGCCGGTTTTGGCCCGCCTCTCCCATGAGGCTGGCCTGAACCTGGAGCTGAAAATCAGCCCGTCCATTCCCCTGTTTGAAGCCGATTTTTTAAATGGCACGCCTGACTTTGCGTACATGAACCCTTACCACGCCGTGATGGCCAAGCGCGCGCACGGCTACCTGCCATTGCTGCGGGACCGCCAAAATTTGACCGGGATTCTGCTGGTCCACAAAAACAGCCCTTACACCAAGGCCAGCGACCTGCAAAACCAGACCCTGGGCTTTCCGGCCCCCCATGCCTTTGGTGCCTCGCTTTACATGCGGGCGCTGTTGTCTGAGACGGTCAAGCTTCATTTCGAGACCCGTTACCTGGGCACGCACACCAATGTTTTCCGGCACATCGTGCGAGGAGACATCGCGGCGGGTGGCAGCATCACCGCGGCGTTTGACGACGAAGTGCCGGAGGTTCGCAGCCAGTTGCGCATCATTTTCAAAACGCCTGAAGTGGCCTCCCACCCGCTGGTCGCTCACCCCCGGTTGCCCGAGTCGGCACGCCAGGCCCTGACACGGGCTTTTCTGGCCCTGGCCAAAGACCCAGCGGGGCAAGCGCTGCTCCAGAACATCCGGATGTCTGACCCGGTCAACGCCCCCTACGAGCGTGACTATGGCCCCCTGGAACAATTGAACATCCAAAAATACATTGTCAAAGAGAGTGAGTGAGGGCATGAATCAGTTCACGCCAGTGATCAGCAAGTTCGTCAAAACGGGTTTACGCATGCTTGTCCGCTGCTTGCCCCACAGGCTGGAGCGTCAGTTGATGGTGCTGACTGCCATGTGTTTGGTGGTGTCCATTCTGGGCTATGGTGCCTACACCGCCAAACAACAAACAGACCTGGCACGCGCCACCATCACCGCGCAAATGGTGGCTTTGGCACAGAATCTGGCCACGGTCAACGCCTATTTCATGATCACCAACGATCTGGCCAGTATTGAAGCCATCGCGATTCAAACCGCCACTGTGCCCGGCATTTTCTCGGTGCTGGTCACGGACATGGCCGGCAAGCCACTCAGCGAGGTGGTCAACCAGAATGGTCGCTGGTCGCCGCGTTTCAACACCGACAAAGTGAGCCTGCCGGCCGAGATGAAGCCCACCACTTACGTTGAAGAAGAGGGCGCCAGTTCTGCCAAACGCGATTTTCTGGCCGGCAACGCCGGGAAAATTGCCGCCTGGCACCCGGTCGCGGGCGGCAGCGCGCTGGGCTGGGTTCGGGTGAGCTACCGGCTGGACAGTTTTGACCAAACCGCCCGCAATATCTGGGCTCAAGCCTTGCTGGTGATCGCGCTGGCGATTGTGGCCACACTGGGCTTGCTGGCCGTGCTGTTGCGCCCGCCGATGCGGGCGCTGCGCGAAGCCACCCAGTTTGCCGCCGAACTGGACCGGACGATGGGCGCCAAACTTCGGGTGTCCAGCCGTGCAGCCGAAATCCAGGCACTGGGTCAGGCCCTGAACGTCGTGTCCAAGCGCCTGTTCACCCAAAACAACGATCTGAGCAATCAGAAGTTTGCGCTGGACCAGCACGCCATCGTGAGCATCACCGACCTGGACGGCA
>CAZLRQ010000083.1:0-10044 GCA_964562035.1 uncultured Rhodoferax sp.
GCCGCGTGGCCCGGCGCATCTGGGCCGTGGCCATGAAAGAGAAATACGGCGCCAATGAGCGCAGCCAGAAGCTCAAATACCACATCCAGACCAGCGGGCGCAGCCTGCACGCGCAGGAGATTCAGTTCAACGACATCCGCACCACGCTGCAAGCGCTCATTGCCATTTACGACAACTGCAACAGCCTGCACACCAATGCGTTTGACGAAGCCATCACCACGCCTACCGAAGATTCGGTGCGCCGCGCCATGGCCATTCAGCTCATCATCAACCGCGAATGGGGCCTGGCCAAGAACGAAAACCCAAGCCAGGGTGCCTTCATCATCGAAGAACTCACCGAGTTGCTGGAAGAAGCCGTGTTGCTGGAGTTTGAGCGCATTGCTGAGCGCGGTGGCGTGCTGGGCGCCATGGAAACCGGCTACCAGCGCGGCCGCATCCAGGACGAGTCCATGCATTACGAGATGCTCAAGCACACCGGCGAGCTGCCCATCATTGGTGTCAATACCTTCCGTAACCCGCATGGCGACCAGGTCATGGACAAGCTGGAACTGGCTCGCTCGACCGACGAGGAAAAGCAAAACCAGCTCAAGCGGCTAGCCGACTTTCACACCCTGCATGCCCATGAGTCGCCGGCCATGCTGAAACGACTGCAGCAGGCGGTGATCGAGAACGGCAATGTGTTTGAGGTGCTGATGGACGCGGTGCGCGTGTGCTCACTGGGCCAGATCACCAATGCGCTGTTTGAGGTGGGCGGGCAGTACCGGCGCAATATGTAGGGTGTGCTATTAGCTATTTAATCAATAGCTAGTGGCCCTTTATGAATAAGGGCTGGAGGCCTATTTGGCTTAAAAAAGAAAAGGGCGGTAAAACCGCCCTTTTTTCGTCCCCGAGGTGGAATCAACCGCCTTTTTTGCAACGCTTGCCGGGGTTCTTTTTGTTGTTGGTGGACACGCCACGCTCCAGGCTGCGCTTTTGGCCTTTGGGGGCGGTGAAGCACACGCCAGCGGGGGGCACGGGGCGGGGGGTGGCTTTACGGTCGGCTTCGGTACGGAACTCTTTGGACATGCAATAACTCCAGTTAATTAAGAAAAACCCGCTGATTATCTCAGCACTTGGGCCGTTGGCTGCTTGTTGCGGCCGCTCAGGGCTTGGCCTGCAGTTGCCGGGCCAGCCATTGGCACAGCGGGCTGCTCGATTGCTCAAACCCGTGAATGGCCGTGAAGTGGTTGGCGCCGGGCTGGGGTGACAAAGTAGCGGTATTGCCCGCGGCTTGCCAGGCGCTGTGAAAAATGGCGGACTGCCGCGCAAACTCCAGCGATTCGTCGCCGCCCCAGGTGATCCAGGCGGGCGTAGGGCAGGGGCGCGCCATGAAAGCGGGCGAGTTGCGGGCGATGATGCCGTCGTCCAGTTGAATCTGCGGCTGCAGGTAGCTGTAACGCAGCGGCGCCAGGTCGTACAGGCCGCTCACCAGCACCGCCGCTTTGAAGGGGTCTTGCGGCAGGCCATAGTCTTCTGCCCAAGGGGTTTGCAGGCACATGGCGGTCAAGTGGGCGCCTGCCGAATGCCCGCCAACGGCTACCCGCGTGGGGTCGCCGCCGTGGTCGGCAATGTGGCGCAGCACCCAGGCCAGGGCGGCACGCGTCTGGCGGGTGATCTCGTCCAGGCTCACGCGCGGCGCCAGGGCGTAGTTCACCACCACGGTGGTGATGCCCAGCGGCTGCAGGCCAAGTGCCACGCCGCTGAACTCTTTGGACGACAAGGCCCGCCAGTAGCCGCCGTGGATGAACACAAACACCGGTGCGTTGGGCACGTCCGCCGGAAAGATGTCCAGCGTCTCGTCCAGCGTGGGGCCAAAGGGCACGTTGAGCACATTGCGCAAGGTGCTGCGCGCCTTCAGGGCCTGGTCGGCGTAGTGCTGGCCCAGCGCTGGCGCGTCAGCCACCCGCAGCGAGGGGTTGTATTCGGCGTCGATTTGGGTTTGGTGGTCAAACTGGTTGTAAAGCGGGCGCATATTGGATGTCTTTCAGGTGTTTTTAAACGCCGATGTAGCGGTGCCACAGCGCCGGGTCGGCGCCCAGTTGCGCGGAGTTGCCTTGCCAGACCACGCGGCCGCGTTCGATCAGGGTGTGGTGGTCGGCCAGTTGCACCAGGCGCTGCACGTATTTGTCGATGACCAAAATGCTTTGGCCCTGGGCGCGCAGCGTGGCCAGGCAGTGCCAGATGTCTTCGCGAATCAGCGGGGCCAGCCCTTCGGTGGCCTCGTCCAGGATCAGCAGGTGCGGGTTGGTCATCAGCGCGCGGCCAATGGCCAGCATTTGCTGCTCGCCGCCCGAGAGCTGGTTGCCCATGTTGCGCGAGCGCTCGGCCAGCCGCGGAAACAGCGCGTACACGCGGTCCAGCGTCCACGGCTCGGCCGAGGCATTGCGGTTGCCGGCAAAAGCGCGCAGGTTTTCAGCCACCGATAGGGTGGCAAAAATCTGGCGCCCCTCGGGCACCACGGCCAGCCCCATGCGGGCGATCTGGTCGGGGCTGCGCTGGTCAATGCGCTCGCCCAAAAAACGCACCGCCCCGCCATGCGCCCGGGTCAACCCCAGGATGGCGCGCACCGTGGTGGTCTTGCCCATGCCGTTGCGCCCGAGCAGGGTGCACACGTCACCCGCGTTGATGCGCAGATGGATGTCAAACAGCACCTGGCTGGGGCCGTAGGCGGCTTGCAGGTGGTCAATCTCAAGCAGGGCGCTCATGGCTGTCCTTCCGCTGCCACAGGTGCAGCGTCGGTGGGCACCAACTCATCGCCCAGGTAAGCGCGCTTGACCGCCAGGTTGTCGCGCACTTGCGCCGCGGTGCCGCTGGCAATGACGCGGCCGGCCACCAGCACCGAGATGGTGTCGGCCAGGCGGAACACGGCGTCCATGTCGTGCTCCACCAGCATCAGCGTGACTTCGCCGCGCAGCCCTTGCAGCACGCCCAGCATGCGCTCCGACTCGTCAGGCCCCATGCCGGCCAGCGGCTCGTCCAGCAGCAGCAGTTGGGGCCGGGTGGCCAAGGCCAGCCCCACCTCCAACTGGCGCTGCTCGCCATGCGACAGTGCGCCGGCAATATGGTGCAGCCGCTCTCCCAGCCCCACCCGTTGCGCCACGGCTTGCGCCTGCGCGTAGCGGGTGTGTTCAGCGCGTGCCCTGCGCCAAAAGTGGAAGCTGCTGCCGTCCACCGCCTGCACCGCCAGCGCCAGGTTGTCCAGCACCGAGAGGCGCTGGAAAATTTGGGTAATTTGGTACGAGCGCGCCAGCCCGCGCTGCACCCGCTGGTGCATGGACAGCGGCGTGATGTCGTGGCCGCCCAGGTGAATGTGACCGGCATCGGGCGAGAGCGCACCTGATATCTGGTGGATGAGCGTGGTTTTGCCCGCGCCGTTGGGGCCAATCAGGGCGTGTATCTCGCCCCGGCGCACCGTCAGGTTGGCCTGGTCGGTGGCGGCCAGCCCGCCAAAGCGCTTGACCAGCCCGACCACGCTCAACAGGGCTTCTGGCAGGGGCTGCGTCATGGCGCCCCCTTGCGGCGCATCAGGCTGGTCAGGCCGTTGGGGGCGAGCAGCACCACCAGCAGCAAGATGAAGCCCAGGCCCAGTTGCCAGTGAATGGTGTAGTGGCTCATCCACTCTTCCAGCACCAGAAACACGATGGCGCCCACCACGCCGCCGTACAGGTGCCCCACGCCACCCAAAATCACCATGATCATCAGCACGCCCGACTGGTGCCATTGCATCAGCGCCGGGCTGACAAAGCCGCCCTGGTTGGCCAGCAGCGCCCCGGCCAAGCCTGCCAGTGCGCCGGCCAGCGTGAAGGCCGCCCACTTGTAGCGCAGCACGGGAAAGCCGATGGCTTCCATGCGCGTCTCGTTCTCGCGGATGGCTTGCAGCACATGGCCAAAGCGGGCGTTCAGCAGCCGCGCCATGCCCACCAACACGGCCACCAGCAGGCCCAGCACCGTGTAATAGAACGTGTTCTCGTCGCTCAGGTCCAGCCCGGCGCCCACCTGGGAGCGGCCGGCCAAGGACAGCCCGTCGTCGCCGCCATAAGCGCGCAGCGAGATCACCAGGTAGTACAGCATCTGGGCAAAGGCCAGCGTGATCATGATGAAGTACACCCCCTGCGTGCGCAGGCTGATGGCACCAATGACGCCAGCGGCCAGCCCGCTGACCAGCATGGCCGCCGGCCAGGCCACCCAGGCCGAGGCCGTGCCGCCCTGCATCAATATCGCCACGGTGTAGGCGCCCAGCCCAACGAACGCTGCATGACCAAAGCTGACCAGGCCACCAAAGCCCAAAATCAGGTTCAGGCTGGTGGCGGCCAGGGCAAAAATCAAAATCCGGCTGGCCAGGCCGACATAAAACGTGTCGCCCGCCCAGGCTGCCAGCAGCGGCAGGGCGCCCAGCAAGATGAGCGCCGGCAAGGCCCAGCGCCCTTGCAAGCTGTGGTCGAGCAAGCCCGGTGCCGGGGCGGCAGACGGAGCTGGCGGGGAGGCGGTGCTCGGCGTGGCTGGGCCGGTGGTCAAGGGGTTTGGGGGGGTGGGGTTAACCATGGGTGGGAAACAGGCCGCGTGGCTTGAAAAAAAGCACGGCCGCCATCAGCACGTAAATCAGGATGGAGGCCACTGCCGGGCTGGCGCTTGCTGCCGCCTCCGGGCTCATCAGCAGCGCAAACAGCGGCGCCACCAGGGTGCGCCCGGCGGTGTCCACCAGGCCCACCAGCAAGGCCCCCAGCAGCGCGCCACGAATTGACCCAATGCCGCCAATCACGATCACCACAAACGCCAGAATCAAAATGCTCTCGCCCATGCCCACCTGCACCGCCAGCAGCGGCCCCAGCAGGCCACCGGCCACCGCACACAAAGCCGCGCCCAGCCCAAACACCGCTGTGAACAGACCCTGCACATTGGCGCCCATGGCCAGCGCCATCTCACGGTTGGCCGCACCGGCGCGCACCTGCATGCCCATGCGGGTGTGGGTAATGAGCAGGTACAACAGCCCGGCTACCAGCAGGCCTACGGCAATGATGAACAAGCGATACGCGGGGTAAAAGAAGCCGGGCAACAGCTCCAGCGGGCCGGCCAGGGCCTCGGGCGGGTTGAGCGACAGGGGTTGCGAGCCCCAGACCATGCGCACACCCTCGTTGCACATCATCAAAATGGCATAGGTGCCCAGCACCTGCGACAAGTGGTCCCGCTGGTACAGCCGCCGCAAAATAGTCATTTCCAGCAGCACGCCAAACACCGCCGCACCCAAAATGCCCAGACCCAGCCCGAGCCAAAACGACCCGGTGGCCAGGGCCACGGTGGCAATCAGGTAGGCGCCCACCATGTACAGCGAGCCGTGCGCCAGGTTGATCATGTCCATGATGCCGAACACCAGCGTCAGCCCGGCCGCCAGCAAAAACAGCATCAGGCCGAACTGCAGGCCGTTCAGCACCTGCTCAAAAACCAGCACGCCATCCATCATCACCGCCTAGTCTGCTGGCCTCAAACCGGCATCTTGCAGTTGCCCACGTAAGCGTCGGCGTGGTTTTTGAACACCGTGCCCAGTGTGCGGTTGGTCACCTGGCCTTTGGCGTTCTTGACGATCACGCGCAGGTAGTAGTCCTGAATGGGAAAGTGGTTGGTGTTGAACTTGAAGGCGCCGCGCACCGAGTCAAACCGTGCGGCTTCCAAGGCCTTGCGCACGGCGGCTTTGTCGTCGAGCTTGCCTTTGGTGTCGCGCACCGCGGCGTCCATCAGGCGGGCCGCATCAAAGCCCTGGGCGGCGTAGAGCGTGGGCAGGCGACCATAGGCTTTCTCAAACTCGGCCACAAACTTGCGGTTGGCCGCGTTGTCCAGGTCATGCGCCCACTGCGAGGTGTTGAACATGCCCAGCATGGGGTCGCCCACGGCTTTGATCACGTCTTCATCGCCTGAAAAGCCGGGGCCAAACAGCGTCATGTCCTTGGACAAGCCCGCGCCAACAAACTGCTTGATGAAGTTGATGCCCAGGCCGCCGGGCAAAAAGATGTAAACCGCATCGGGCTTGGCCGCGCGCAACTGCGACAACTCGGTGCCGTAGTCCAGCTGGCTCAGCGAGGTGTATTTTTCAAAGGCAATCTCGCCCTTGTAAAAGCGTTTGAAGCCGGTCAGGGCGTCTTTGCCGGCGGGGTAGTTGGGCGCAATCAGGGCCACACGCTTGAAATTTTTGTCCTGCACGGTTTTGCCCACGGCTTCGTGCATGTTGTCGTTTTGGTACGACGCGCTGAAAAAATAGGGGTTGCACTGCTCACCGGCGTATTGCGACGGGCCGGCGTTGGCACTGATGTAGAAGGTTTTGGATTGAAAGGTGGGGGCGCCCACAGCCAGCATGACGTTGGAAAACACCACGCCGGTCAAAAAGTCGACCTTATCGCGCTTGATCAGCCGGTCTGCGGTCTGGCGGCCCACGTCGGGGCTGGCCTGGTCGTCGGCGATCACGACTTCAGCGGGGCGTCCGCCCAGCTTGTTGTCGTTCAATTTGATGGCCAGTTGAAAACCGTCGCGAATGTCTACGCCCAGCGCGGCGCCAGGCCCGGACAGCGTGCTGAGCAGGCCGACCTTGACGGGGGTGGTTTGTGCGAATGCGGTGAGTGCGGTGAAAGCCGCTGCTGCCACAAGAGCGTGGCGCAAGAGGGGGGCGCAGGAGTGGGCGCGAGGTGCAAAGATCACAGGACTGCCTTTCAAGGAACGAGCTACCGGGGTAAATCTGGCGCCGCAAGTGTGCGGCGTGACGTACTGTAGCGGGTTCCGGGGCCAGTTCTGCGACCGGCGGCCGATCAGTTCAGTGTGAAGGCGCTGGCGTAGCGGCGGCGCTCTTTTGCGTCTTCTTCTTCGTCAAAGGCGGCGCGGCTGGCCAGGGCCTCTTCGGTGTACGGAATCAGGGGTTTGTCCAGCGGGCGCAGCTTGTGGCGGCGCAGGCCGCGCAACTGCTGTGAACGCTCCATGGTTTGCAACACGCGTTCTGGTTCCATCATCAGGCTGAAGGGATTGAGGGTCAGGGCAGTGTGGTTCATCATGGTTTTCTCCGGTGGGTTCAATGCGCCAGCCAATCGGTTTGGCGCATGAATGAACTGTATCCCCCGGGTCCAGGAACTGAAGTCAGAAAGCGGCTGTTCAGCGTGTCGGAATTTGCCTTACACAGTGAACCAGCCGTCGCTCAGAGCAGCCGCACTTTCACGCTCTTGCCCTTGACCTTGCCGGCGTTGAGCTTTTGCATGGCTTGCAGGGCAATGTCGCGGTTCACCGCCACGAAGGTGGTGAACTCGGTGACGTTGATCTTGCCGATCTGCTCGCGGGTGTAGCCGGCATCGGCCGTCAAGGCGCCCAGCACGTCGCCGGGGCGAATCTTTTCCTTGCGGCCACCCAGAATCTGCAGCGTCACCATGGGTGGCAACAAGGGGCCGCTGCCGGTGGGGGTGAGTTCATCCACCTTGTGCCAGACCGATTCGCGTTTTTGGTACTGCTCTATCTTGCCGACAAAACCCATCTCATTCATGCTGGCCAGGCTGAGCGCCAGGCCCGACTCGCCCGCGCGGCCGGTGCGGCCAATGCGGTGCACATGCACCTCGGCGTCGGGGGTGATGTCGACGTTGATCACGGCCTCTAACTGCGTGATGTCCAGCCCGCGTGAAGCCACGTCGGTGGCCACCAGCACCGAGCAACTGCGGTTGGCAAACTGCGCCAGCACCTGGTCGCGCTCGCGCTGCTCCAGCTCGCCATACAGCGCCAGCGCGTTGAAGCCCTGGTCTTGCAGGTAGGTGACCAGCTCTTTGCATTGCTGTTTGGTGTTGCAAAACGCCAGCGTGCTGATGGGGCGAAAGTGGTTGAGCAACTGCGCCACGGTGGCCAGCCGGGTGTGGCGGGTCACCTCGTAAAAGCGTTCTTCGATCAGGTTCTCGGTCGGCTTGGACTCGACCTTGATTTGCACCGGGTCGCGCATGAACTGCTTGGCCAGCTTTTCAATGCCTTCCGGGTAGGTGGCTGAAAACAGCAGGGTCTGGCGCTCTTTCGGGCACTGCTTGGTCACGGTGGCAATGTCGTCAAAAAAGCCCATGTCCAGCATGCGGTCGGCTTCGTCCAGCACCAGCGTGTTCAGGGCCTCCAGGTTCAGGTACTCGCGCTGCAGGTGGTCCATGACGCGCCCGGGCGTGCCCACCACAATGTGCGCGCCTTGCTCCAGCGAGGCACGCTGGCCGCGCAGGGCCACGCCGCCGCACAGGGTGACGACCTTGATGTTGTCGGTGGCGCGGGCCAGTCGGCGGATCTCGATGGTGACCTGGTCGGCCAGCTCGCGCGTAGGGCACAGCACAAGGGCTTGCACGGCAAAGCGGCGCGGGTTCAGGCGGTCCAGCAGGGCCAGGGCAAAGGCGGCGGTTTTGCCGCTGCCGGTCTTGGCTTGCGCAATCAGGTCTTTGCCGGCCAGGGCGTGGGGCAGGCTCATGGCCTGGATGGGCGTCATCTCCAGGTAGCCCAGTTGCTCCAGGTTGGCCAAGGTGGCGGGGTTGAGGGCCAGTGCGTCAAAGCGGGTGCTTGTTGCGCTGGCGGATTGGGTAGTTGTGGAAGCGGGGGCGGCCTTGTGGGCCTGGGTATCGATCGTGTTCATGGGGTGATTATCGGTTTTTGGCCCATATGCGGCCAAAATGCCCCCTGTGATTGGTAAATGTGCTGATTTGGAGGTGTTGATGCGTCGTTCTTTTTTGACCCTGAGGCCCTGGGTGGCCGCTTCGGTTTTGGCCCCGGTGTTGCTGGCCGGCTGTGGCAGCGCGGTGTTGAACCCGGTGTCGGGCCAGACCGAGCGCTCGGTCATGAGCGAGGCCAGCGAGGTGGAGGAAGGCCGCAAGGCGCACGCCCAGGTGCTGCAGGCGTACGGCGTGGTGAAAGACGCCAAGCTGCAGGCCTATGTGAATGGCATCGGGCAGCGGCTAGCCAAGCTGTCGCACCGCCAGCAGTTGCAGTGGCACTTCACGGTGCTGGACAGCCCGGAGATCAACGCCTTTGCGCTGCCCGGCGGCTATGTGTATGTGACGCGCGGCATCATGGCGTACATGGAGAGTGAAGCCGAGCTGGCGGGGGTCATTGGCCACGAAATTGGCCATGTGACGGCCCGCCACGGCGCCCAGCGCGCCACCCGCCAGCAAGACGCCGGCCTGGGCGTGCTGGCGGCCACCTTGCTGGGCGCAGTGCTGGAGAGCCAGGGCATGGCCGGCGCCGGGCAGGCGGTCAGCCAGGTGTCGCAAACCGTGGCGTCGGGTTACGTGGCCTCGTACGGCCGCGAGCAGGAGTTGCAGTCCGACCAGCTCGGCGCCGAGTACCTGGCGCGCAGCGCCTACAACCCGCGCACCATGATCAACGTCATCACCACCCTGAAAAATCAGGAGCGTTTTGCCGCCGACCAGGCCCGGACCGAGGGGCGCGCCGCCCCGGCGCAGAACAGCTGGCTGGCCTCGCACCCCAGCAACGACCAGCGCCTGCAAATGATCACGCAACAGGCCGCCCAGTACACCGGCACTTACAACGACGAAGGCCGCGCCCGCTACCTGCAGGCCATCAACGGCATGGCGTTTGGCGAAGGGGCTGACCAGGGCGTGACGCGGGGCCAGCAGTTCTACCACCTGCCCTTGGGCTTGGCACTCACGGCGCCGGCGGGCTGGAAGATTCAAAACGAGGCCGAGCAGCTCACCTTCGTCAACGCGGCGCGGGATGTGGCGCTGGTCATGAAAACCGTGCCGTCGCAGGCGGGCACCAGCCACGACAACATCATTCGCCAGTTGCTCAAACCCAGCCAGGGGCGTAGCGAGCGCCTGGTGGTCAACGGGTTGCAGGCCACGCGTTTTGTGGGCGCGCGGGCCAACGCGCAGGGCCAGTCGCAGGCGCTGGACGTGACGCTGGTCAATGGTCCGGCCGGTGGTGTGTTCATGCTGAGCCCGGTGGGCAAGGACGCTGCCGCGCTGCAGCGTGCACGTCCCGAGTTGCAGGCCGCCCAAAATTCAT
>CAZLRQ010000084.1:0-9844 GCA_964562035.1 uncultured Rhodoferax sp.
GTGGCCACGCGTTTGACCCGGTTGGCCACGGCGTCAATGTCTTCCAGCAGGCGCGTGCCCTCGCGCAGCAGCTCGGCGCCAGCTTCGGTCAGCCTGGCCTGGCGCGAGCTGCGGTCGTACAGCAGCACATCCAGCGCATCCTCAATCTGGCGCACCCGGTAGGTCAACGCGCTGGGCACCACGCCCAAGGCGCGGGCGGCAGCTGCAAAACTGCCGGTGGCGGCAATGGTTTGCAGCATGGACAAGGCGTCCGGGGTCAATACATCGCGGGCAGTTTGCACTTAAACCTCTTTTTGATTGCAAAAATTTGAATGATGCCATCAAACACCCTGGACTGCGGCATCTATTGCGGGGCGTAAAGTTCAGGCTATCGGTTCACACATACAAGGAGTGAGACATGTTGAAAGTGCGCAAATCCAATGACAGAGGCTACGCCGACCATGGCTGGCTCAAGTCATTTCACAGTTTTTCATTTGCCGGCTACTACGATCCCGAAAACATGGGCTGGGGCAACTTGCGGGTCATCAACGAAGACTGGATCGCTGCCGGCAAAGGTTTTGGCACGCATGGGCACCGCGACATGGAGATCGTCACCTATGTGCTGCAAGGCTCTTTGGCGCACAAGGACAGCATGGGCAACGTCAAGGCCATTCCCCCGGGCGATGTGCAGCGCATGAGCGCCGGCACCGGCGTGCAGCACAGCGAGTTCAACCACGCGCCCAATGACACCACACACCTGCTGCAAATCTGGATCGAGCCCAATGTGCGGGGCATTGAGCCCAGCTACGAGCAAAAAACATTTTTAGCGGCCGAGAAGCAGGGCAATTTGCGCCTGGTTGCCTCCAACGACGGCGCCAACGGCTCGGTGCTGATTCACGCCGATGCGCGCCTGTATGCTGGGTTGCTGGACGGCGCGCAAACCGCCGAGTTGGCACTTGAGCCGGCTCGCAAGAGTTATGTGCATCTGGTGCGCGGTGCGCTGGCTGTCAATGGCGTGGCCTTGACCACGGGCGACGCCGCATTGATCGAGGGCGAGTCGCAGATCACGCTGGACCAGGCGGTGGACGCCGAGGTGCTGGTGTTTGATTTGGCGGCTTGAATTTAAAAAGTGACCCGCAAGGGTTTGGTTGGTTGTTTATCCATTCAAGGAGATTTCAAAATGGCAAAAGTAGCAGTTGTTTTTCACTCGGGTTACGGTCACACCCTGCGCATGGCGCAATCGGTGGCCGAGGGCGCCAACGCAGACTTGGTGGCGGTGGACGCCGACGGCAATGTGTCGGCTGAGGGCTGGGACACGCTGAATGCGGCCGACGCCATCATCATGGGCTCGCCCACCTACATGGGCAGCGTGAGCTGGCAGTTCAAGAAATTTGCCGACGCCACCAGCAAGCCCTGGTTCAGCCAGGCCTGGAAAGACAAGGTGTTTGCCGGCTTTACCAACAGCGCCACCATGAACGGCGACAAGCTGTCCACGCTGCATTACCTGTTCACCCTGGCCATGCAGCACGGCGGCATCTGGGTTGGCACGGGCCTCATGCCCGCCAACAGCAAGGCCGCCCAGCGCAACGACATCAACTACGTGGGCTCGTTCAGCGGCGCCATGGCCCAGTCGCCATCGGATGCCAGCCCGGCCGAAATGCCCCAAGGTGACCTGGACACCGCCAAGTTGTTTGGTCAGCGCGTGGCAGAAGTCACTGCCAAGTTCAAGGCTTAAGCCCGGAGCGCCCTTGCCCTGCCATCATCAGTACTAAATTAATAGCTACTCACGCAAGCAGGACAAGGGCTAGAGCCTTATTTGATGCTTATTTAGCGACCGACAAGTCCGCACCCAGCGTGCGGCGTTCGTCAAACACAAAGCAGCTGCCGGTGTAGTGCGGGCTGCCCACTTCCTCAAAGTACTTGAGGATGCCGCCCTCCAACTGGTACACGTGCTCCAGACCCACCTCGCGCATCAAGATCGCCGCCTTCTCGCAGCGGATGCCGCCGGTACAAAAACTCACCACCGTCTTGTTTTCCAGATCGGCCTTGTGGTCCAACAAGGCCTGCGGAAATTCCGTGAATTTGTCGATGCGCCAGTCAATGGCGCCATTGAACGTGCCGTGGTCCACCTCGAAGGCATTGCGTGTGTCCAGCGTCACCACGGGGCGGCCTTCGTCATCCACGCCCTGGTCCAGCCAGCGCTTGACGGTCTCGGCCGTGACGGCCGGCGCGCGGCCGGTTTGCGGGCGGATGGTGGGGTGGTTCATGCGGATGATCTCGCCTTTGACCTTGACCAGCATCTTTTTGAACGGCTGGTCTGCCGACCAGCTCTCTTTGGGCGCCAGGTCGGCAAAGCGCGCGTCCAAGCGCAAGTCGTCAATAAAGCCGTTCACGGCCTCGCCCGGTCCGGCCAAAAACAGGTTGATGCCCTCCGTCGCCAGCAAAATGGTGCCCTTGAGCTGCCGTGCCAGGGCACGCGCCAAAAGCAGGGCGCGCAGGTCTTCAGCGTCGGGGATCGAGACGAATTTGTAGGCGGAGATATTAAGAATGGTGTTCACCCCGCCATTTTAGAAGGCGCTCCAGCCCGGCGTGCAAGGCAAAATGGGGTATGCCTTACATCCCCTTACACGCTCGCATTTTGGCGAAGCGCCTCATTTTGACGGGCCTGGCGCTCAGTGCCTGCAACGCGGCCACCGCGCAGGTTCTGGCAGGCTTGTCCGAAAAAGATTTTTTAAGCGAGATGCCCGTCATCCTGTCGGTGTCGCGCCTGCCCCAGCGGCTGGACGACACGCCAGGCGCCGTCACCATCCTGGACCGCGACATGATCCGGCGCTCAGGCGCCCGCGATCTGGCCGACCTCCTTCGCCTGGTGCCAGGCTTTCAGAGCACTGCCTCGTACGAAGGTGTGGCCCCCGTGGCCAGCTACCACGGTGGTTTTGACGCGTATTCGAACCGCATTCAGTTGCTGATTGACGGGCGATCCGCCTACTCGCCTTATTTCATTGGTACCGTGGCACCTGGTTTGCTATCGGTGGCGCTGCAGGACATTGAGCGCGTCGAGGTATTACGCGGTTCCAACTCTGCGACTTATGGCGCCCGTGCTGTGCTGGGGGTCATCAACATCGTCACGCGGCACACCGTTGACACGCTGGGCACGCAGGTGAGCGTGACGGGCGGCGAAAACAGCATTCGTGACGCGCAGGCCCGTCTGGGATGGGGTCAGGACAATGCGACCTACCGCCTGACGGTTGACCGGCGTGCCAGCGACGGGCTGACCGGGGAGTACGGTTCAAACAAGCAAGATCACTTCAGCTTTCGGTCCGATTTGAGCCCCGACGCCAGCACGCAAGTTCAGTTGCGCGCAGGGGGCCTGCGGGTCACATCGGGGCGGGGCATTGAGGGGGCGATTGGCAACCCCCAGCGGGACAGCTATTTTGGTTCGGCTTTTCTCCAGCTGGATTGGAGTCGCAGTCTGGGCGAAGATGAGGACCTGGCGTTCTCGGCCTCTCGCACGCAGGAGTATTACAGGGACAGTTTTCCCTATTTTTTGCGGAAATTACCGGATGCGCTAGCGCCCCTTTTGTTTGGGCCAAATGACATCTACACCGTGAGCGTTGGTGGCCATGCGAGCAACGACACGGTGTCCTTGCAGCACACTTTTCGCGCGACCCCGTCGCTGCGCATGGTTTGGGGGGGCGAATTGCGGCGTGAGCGCGTGACCTCGCTGCCGCTGTACAGCACAGAGGCAACCTTTGTCACCGATTTCACCCGGGTGTTTGGCAATGCCGAGTGGCGAGTGGTGCCCGAGCTGGTTTTGAATGCCGGTGCGATGGTGGAGGGCAGCAGCGACAGCGGGCAGAGCTTTTCGCCGCGGGTCATGCTGAATTGGCACGCGGCCGATGGGCAAACTCTGCGCGCCGGGGTGACCCGGGGCTACCGCCCGCCCAGCACGTTTGAAAGGAACTCAAACATCCGCTATGTCTTGACGCCAACCCTGGTTAATTTTCCACCTTTGGTTTATGCGGTGGCGCGACCTAACCCGGACATTCAACCCGAGGGCGTTCTCACCCGAGAGATCGGGTACCTTGCGGACTTTCCCGCGTTGAAGCTGGGGCTGGATGTGCGGGCGTTTACCGAACAGGTGACCGGTTTTATTGCCCAGGTGGAAGATGCCAAGGGCGTCAAGCGTTACGTGAACGACGAAAACTTCACCATCAAGGGCGTGGAGTACCAGTTGAAATGGCGTCCCTGGGTGGGGGCCGACCTGCGCTTTAACCAGGCCTTCATGGACATCGGGTCTATCCGCAAAGGAACGGGTGAATCCGCGCCCACACATGCCAGCACCCTGGTTTTCTCCCAAAACTTGCCCCAGGGCATTGACCTCACGTTGATTCACCAAAAAAGCAGCGAGGCCACGTTTCAGGCTGGTAACGAGGTCAATACCCAGGGCGTTAAGCGGACGGACATCCGCCTTGCCATGCCGCTGCGCGTGGGGTCAAACCGGGGTGAATTTGCGCTGGTGGTTCAAAACCTGGGGGCACCGTACCCCGACTTTCGCCAGCAATTTTCTTTTCAACGCCGTGCCTTCGTGACCCTCAGCTTCGAGAACTGACGCTCTCACGATGCGGGCTTGTCTGCGATTCCTATGGCTGGTTCTGTGGCTTTGCGCCACGGCGGGTGCATCCGTGCGCGCGGCACCGGCGGTGGTGATCGTCAGCAGCGAGGCCAGCGCTGCCTATGCCGAAGCCGCGCAGGCCCTGGTCGGCGAGCTGGAGCGTGGCGGATTGGCACGCCCAGAAGTACAGCGCATGACGGCCGCGGAGTTCACGGCTGAGCAGCCGTCTGGCGCCAGACTGTTTGTCGCTTTGGGCGCCCAGGCGGCGCTGGCTTTGGCCCGTACGCAGCCCGGCGCCCCGGTGCTTTGCACCTTGCTGCCCCGCAGTGCATTTGAGCGGGTGCTGCAGGTCAGTGGGCGCAAGGCGTCAGCGCAGTTTTCGGCGCTTTTTCTGGACCAGCCGCTGAGCCGGCAATTGGCTTTGGTGCGGCTGGCTCTGCCCAAGGCCACAAGGTTGGGGGTGCTGTGGGGGCCTGAGTCGCAGGCGCTGGGCCCCACACTGGGTGTCTTGGCCCCCACCAGTGGATTCAAAGTGGTGGAGGCCACGGTTGGTGCCAATGAGCAGGTGTTTTCCAGCCTGCGCCAGGTGCTGCTGGGGTCTGATGTGCTGCTAGCCGTGGCGGACCCCGAGGTGTTCAACACCAACAGCCTTCAGAATATTTTGCTGGCCTCGTTTCGCGCCGGCGTGCCCATGGTGGCGTTTTCGCCGGCTTACGTGCGGGCCGGAGCGCTGTTGGCGCTGTACGTGACGCCGGCCCAAATAGGCCAGCAGGCCGGGGACATGGTCCGTGGCGTGCTGCAAGGCAAGGCCCTGTCTGGCGCACCGGTTTACGCGCAGGGTTTCAGCATCAGCGTGAATGCGCACGTGGCCCGTTCGCTTGGTTTGGACCTGGATGCAAGCGTGCTGAGCGCCCAACTGAGTCGGCGTGAGGTGGCGCCATGAAAACGTACGATATTCGCACCCGTTTGCTGTTGACGGCCTTGCTGCCCGTGACCTTGCTCGGCATCTTGTTGGCGGCCGTGTTCTTGTTTGCCCGGGTGACTGACGTGGGCGAGGCGCACAACCAGCGTGCCCGATCTTTGGCGCGCCAACTGGCCAGCGCCAGCGAGTACGGGCTTTTCTCTGGCAACACCACGCACTTGCAATCGGTGGCCAATGGCGCCCTGCGTGAACCCGATGTGCTGTGGGTGGCGCTGGTCGACGCACAGGGGTTACCACTGGCCAAGGCGGGCCGGGGCATGCCGCCCAGCTTGCCGCCTTTGCGGGTGAGTGAGAGCACCTCGCTGGATGCCGGGCAACGCCAGGACTGGTTGGTTCAGCCCATCATGGCCAGCCAGGTCAACCTGGATGATTTGTTTGAATTGCCCCAGCCTCGCAGCGCCGCGCCGCCCCAGTTGCTGGGCCACGTGGTGGTGGCTTTTTCGCGCCAGACGCTGGACCAGCGTGAGCGTGACATGCTGTGGGTCGGGGTGGCGGTGACTCTGGCGGGTATGCTTTTTGGCGGATTTTTGGCCTGGCGCCTTGGGCGGGGCGTGATTCAGCCGATTTTGCGTTTGTCGGGTGTGATTGGTCGGATTGGGCAGGGTGACCTGTCGGCCCGTGCCGAGGTGCTGCCCAACGACCCCCTGCGCGATCTGCAGTTGGGCCTGAACCAAATGGCCCAGCGTCTGGAGCTGGGCCGCGATGAGTTGGAGCAGCGCATTGCCACGGCCACCAGCGCCTTGCGTGAAAAGAAGGAAGAGGCCGAGACCGCCACGCTGGCCAAGTCCCGCTTTCTGGCCGCCGCCAGCCATGACTTGCGCCAGCCCACACATGCGCTGGGTATGTTTGTGGCCCGTCTGGCGCAGTTGCCGCATGACCGGGAGACGCAACAACTCATTGGCAATCTGGAGGCCTCGGTGCGCGCCATGCAGGACTTGCTGGATGCGCTGCTCGACATCTCCAGGCTGGACGCGCAGTCGGTGCCGGTACAACTGCGGCCATTTGCGCTGAATGAGCTTTTTGTGCAGCTCAATGGCAGCCTGGCGCTCACGGCTGAGGACAAAGGCGTGCGTCTGCGGGTGCGACCCACGCCGGTCTGGCTGGTGAGTGACCCGGCCCTGCTGATGCGCATTTTGCTCAACCTGGTGGGCAATGCCTTGCGTTACACGTCAAAGGGCGGTGTGTTGTTGGCCTGCCGGGTGGCTGCCGATGGTGCGCATGCCCGCATTGAGGTATGGGACAGCGGTATTGGCATTGCACCCGCGCACCACCAGGATATCTTCAAAGAGTTTTACCAGGTCAGCAACAGCGAGCGTGATCGGGGCAAAGGCTTGGGGCTGGGGCTCAATATCGTCCAGCGCACGGCGCACTTGCTGAACTTGCCGTTGCACATGCAGTCCGATTTGGGCTGTGGCACCCGCTTCAGTTTGCGGGTGCCGCTGGCCCCGGTGGGTACAGACCATGACCGTCGCCTGCTGCCCAGGTCTGACCTGAGCGACCAATTGAACGGGCTGGTGGTCCTGGTGATTGAGGACAACTCGCTCGCTCGCGAGGGCTTGGTCAGCCTGCTGGCGTCCTGGGGCTGTGTGGTTGGCTCGGCCGAAGGGTTGGCCCAAGCCTTGTGGCAACTGGAAAATGGCCTGATGGCCCAGGTGCTGATCAGCGACTACCGCTTGCGTGACGGTGACAACGGCATTGCCTTGATACGTCAGTTGCGACTGACGACCGGCCTCTCCATTCCGGCTTGCCTGATGAGCGGAGACACTGACCCCGGTTTGATTCAGAGCGCTAAAAATGAGGGGCTGACCCTGCTGCACAAGCCGGTTCGTCCGGCCAAGTTGCGCAGCCTGCTGCGCAACTTGGCCTCAGGCGCCAACTGACGAATTGGATTTGGCGTAGCCGAACTGGGTGGCGGCAATCACGGCCTGAATGCGGCTTTGCACGCCAAAACACCTGAAGATGCCGGAGACATGGTTTTTGACCGTTTCTTCAGATAACTGCAGTACCCGGCTGATGTCTTTGTTGGAGCTGCCATCCAGCAAAAGGTACAGCACTTCTTCTTGTCGGGGGGTCAGTTGCAGGCTGGGGCCGGTGCTGCTGACACCGACGTTGCTGCCCAAGGGGTCAGCATTGGTTGCCATTTCGGGTGGGGTGTAGATCTCGCCGGCCAGCACAAGTTGCAGCACCGTCAAAAGTTCGTGACTCAAGCCCGACTTGGTCAAAAACGCGGCAGCGCCCTTGGCCATGACCTGACGCATGATCTGCGGATTCACCGAGCCTGACAGCATGATGATGGGCAATTCGGGGTGTTCCCGGCCAAAAATCTGGAGTGCATCCAGGCCATTCAGGTCGGGCAGGTGGTAGTCCAGCAGCACCAGGTCCAGGTCCGGGTGCTGGTCGGCCAACTCAAAAGCCCTGGCGCAGTGCGCCGCCTCCAGCACCTCAACCGCTTCATCAAGGCCTTTAAGCACTTGGCGCAAGCCTTCACGTACCAGGGCGTGATCATCAACGACGAGTATTTTCAAGAAACTTCAACCTGTGTTTTTCTACAATGGTAGCCATGTTTATTCACCTGCGACTCCACACCGAATTTTCCGTCGTCGATGGCACCAACCGCATTGACGAGGTGGTCAAGGCCGCTGCGGCGGACGGCCAGCCGGCGTTGGCCATCACCGACCTGAGCAACCTGTTTGCCGCCATCAAGTTTTACAAGGAAGGCCGCAAACGCGGCGTCAAGCCCCTGATTGGTGCTGAAATCTGGCTGGAGGGGCTGGGCCAGGATGTCTCCAGCCTGTCGCGCATGGTGCTGCTGGTGCAAAACAAGCAGGGTTACCTGAACTTGTCTGAGTTGCTGGCGCGCGCCTGGACGCAAAACGCCGGTAAAGCGCAGGCCACCATCAAGCTCGACTGGCTGAAAGAACTCAACGAGGGCTTGATTGCCTTGTCCGGCGCGCAGGCCGGGCCGGTGGGCCAGGCCCTGGTGCAGGGCGACGAGGCCCGTGCGTTTGATGTGGCCTTGCAGCTCGGCGGGGTGTTTCCCCACCGCTTTTACCTGGAGCTGCAGCGGGCAGGGCGGGCCGATGATGAGACCCATGTGGTGGCCAGCGTGCAACTGGCTGCCCGCATGGGCTTGCCGGTGGTGGCCACCCACCCGGTGCAGTTTGGTGAGCCTGATGACTACGAAGCCCATGAAGCGCGGGTTTGTATCTCGGATGGCGAAATTTTGGGCAACGTCAAGCGTGTGCGCAAGTTCACGCGGGAGCAGTACTTCAAGTCCAGCGCCCAAATGGAGGCGCTGTTTGCCGACATTCCCTCCGCAGTGGCCAACACGCTGGAGATTGCCAAGCGCTGCAACCTGACGCTGGTGCTGGGCAAACCGCAGTTGCCTGATTTCCCTACGCCAGAAGTCAATGGCGAGCGCATGACGCCTGAGGACTACTTTCGCTATGCCTCGCATGAGGGCTTGAAAGAGCGGCTGATTCACCTTTACCCCGATGAGGCCAAGCGCGAGGCTGAGCGGCCACGGTATGTGGAGCGGCTTGAGTTTGAGATCACCACGATTCTCAAAATGGGGTTTCCGGGCTACTTTTTGATCGTGGGCGACTTCATCAACTGGGCCAAGAACAACGGCTGCCCGGTGGGGCCCGGGCGGGGTTCGGGTGCGGGCTCATTGGTGGCGTATGTGATGAAGATCACCGACCTTGACCCGCTGCAGTACAACCTGCTGTTTGAGCGGTTTTTGAACCCGGAGCGGGTGTCCATGCCCGACTTTGACATCGACTTTTGCCAGACCAACCGCAACCTGGTGATTGATTACGTCAAGGACAAATACGGCAAAAACGCCGTGAGCCAGATTGTGACTTTCGGCACCATGGCCGCCCGTGCTGCGGTGCGCGACGTGGGCCGCGTGCTGGACATGAGCTACACCTTTTGTGACGGCATCAGCAAGCTGATTCCCAACAAGCCGGGGGTGAGCGTGAGCCTGCAGTTGCCGCCGGCTGATCGCAAAAAGGACGACAAAACCGTCTACGCCACCGACGAGCCGATTCTGGCCGAGCGCGAGGAGAAAGAGGAAGACGTCAAGCTGCTGCTGGAGTTGGCCCGCAAGCTGGAGGGCATGACCCGCAACGTGGGCATGCACGCCGGGGGCGTGCTGATTGCGCCGGGCAAACTCACTGACTTTTGCCCGCTGTACCAGCAGCCGGGCAGCGACTCGGCGGTGAGCCAGTACGACAAAAACGACGTGGAAGCCATTGGCCTGGTGAAGT
>CAZLRQ010000085.1:0-9772 GCA_964562035.1 uncultured Rhodoferax sp.
CACTGGCGCACTCACCTGATTTTGTGAGCAACCCAACCCGGCCAATTTTTTGCGGGTGCCTGTAAGAAAGGCGCCTCTGGTTTGACTATAGACATGCGTCAGTTGACGCAACACAAGGAGATTTTGAATGACCCAGGCACTGGTGGGCGTGATTGGCGGCAGCGGTTTGTACCAAATGGACGCCCTGACCGACGCGCAAGAGTTGGTGGTGGACACGCCTTTTGGCGCGCCATCGGACGTGCTGGTCACGGGCCAGGTGCATGGCGTGCCGGTGGTGTTTGTGGCGCGCCATGCGCGTGGCCACCGTTTGCTGCCCTCGGAGGTGCCCTACCGCGCCAACCTGTATGCGCTCAAAAAACTGGGGGTGCGCTACGTGCTGTCGGTGTCGGCCGTGGGCTCGCTGCGCGAAGACTTCAAGCCCTTGGACTTGGTGCTGCCGGACCAGTTCATTGACCTGACGCGCCGGCGCGAGAGCACCTTTTTTGGCCAGGGCGCCGTGGCCCATGTGTCGATGGCGCAGCCGGTGTGCCCGCAGGTGGCCGGTGCACTGGCCCGCGCCGTGCAACAGGTGCTGGGCGATGAAGGCCCGCAGGCCGTGCGGCCCACGCTGCACACGCAAGGCACTTATGTGTGCATTGAGGGGCCGCAGTTCTCCAGCCAGGCCGAGTCGCACTGGTACCGCAGCATGGGTGCCGGGGTGATCGGCATGACCAACATGCCCGAGGCCAAGCTGGCGCTGGAGGCCCAGATGGCCTACGCCACCCTGGCCATGGTGACCGACTTTGACTGCTGGCACCCGCGTGAAGCGCACGTGACCGCCAACCTGGCGCTGGCCAACCTGCTGCACAACGCGGGTCGCGCCCAGCGCGTGGTGGCCGAGGCCATTCGCCTGCTGGGCGCCGAGCAACCCGCCAGCGCCGCCCACACCGCGCTGCAAAACGCGCTGGTCACCCAGCCCGACGCCATGGCCCCCGAGGTGCGCACCCGGCTCGCGGCCCTGCTAGCCTGACCCCCTTCCCTATTGACCGGACCCCTCACATGCATGACACCCTGCCCCTGCTGGAGCAAACCCGTTTTCCCGCCATTGCGCGCAGCCGCCTGGACACCCTGCAGGTCAACCTGGGCTACAAGTGCAACCAGACCTGCCTGCACTGCCACGTCAACGCCGGGCCCAACCGCACCGAGATGATGGATGACGACATGCTGGCGCTGGTGCCGCAGGTGCTGGCCGCGCGCGGCATCAAAACGCTCGACCTGACCGGCGGCGCGCCTGAGCTGAACACCGGCTTTCGCGCGCTGGTGCGGGCCGCCCGCGCACAGGGCGTGCGCGTGATTGACCGCTGCAACCTGACCATTTTGTTTGAGCCGGGGCAGGACGACCTGGCCGAATTTCTGGCCGAGCAACAGGTGGAGGTGGTGGCGTCCATGCCTTGCTACAGCGCGGCCAACGTGGACAAACAGCGCGGCGACGGCGTGTTTGACAAGAGCATTGCCGCCCTGCAGCGCCTGAACAGTCTGGGCTACGGCCAGCCGGGCAGCGGCCTCACGCTCAACCTGGTCTACAACCCGCAAGGCGCGGTGTTGCCGCCCAACCAGCAGCAGCTACAGGCCGACTACAAGCGCGAGTTGCTGGCGCACTTTGGCATCGTGTTCAACGACTTGTTTGCGCTGACCAACATGCCCATTCAGCGCTTTGGCTCGACCCTGGTGTCCAAGGGCACGTTTGACACCTACATGGCGCTCTTGCAGCACAGCTTTCAGGCCGACAACCTGGCTGGCGTGATGTGCCGCACCACGGTGAGCGTGGACTGGCAGGGCTGGCTGTCGGACTGCGACTTCAACCAGCAACTCGGCCTGCCGCTGGGCACCTCAGGCGTGCGCCGCCACCTGCGCGACCTGCTCAGCATCACGCTGCAAGACCAGCCGATTCGCGTGGCCGGCCACTGCTTTGGCTGCACCGCCGGCCAGGGCAGCAGCTGCGGGGGCGCACTTTAAACATGGGCAGCCTGGCTGACCGCCCGCCACGGCTGAGCATCGTCATGCCCACGCTCAACGAGGCAGCCGGTCTGGCCGCGACCCTGCAGGCCCTCACGCCCCTGCTGGCGCGTGGCGCGCAACTGGTGCTGGCCGATGGCGGCAGCACCGACGACACCGTGGCCATTGCCCAGGCCTTTGCCCAAGACTTCGGGGCGGTGCACGTCATTCAAGCCCCACGCGGCCGCGCGCTGCAGATGAACACCGGCGCCCAGCACGCCCAGGGCCACACCCTGCTCTTTTTGCACGCCGACACCGGCCTGCCGCCGCAAGCCGACACGCTGATCAACGATGCCCTGGCCGATGGCCGCCACGTGTGGGGCCGCTTTGATGTGCGCATTGCCGGGCGCCACTGGCTGCTGCGCGTGATTGGTGCGAGCATGAACCTGCGCTCCCGCTGGAGCGGCATTGCCACCGGCGACCAGGGCCTGTTCATGACCCGCGCGGCCTTTGCGCAAGTGGGTGGTTTTGCCCCGCAGCCGCTGATGGAAGACATTGATTTAAGCGCCCGGCTGCGCCAGCTCTCAAGCCCGGCCTGCCTGCGCGCGCGCGTGCACACCTCGGGGCGGCGCTGGGAAACCCGGGGGGTGTGGCGCACCATGCTGCTGATGTGGCAATTGCGCTGGGCCTACTGGCGCGGCGTGGCCCCCGAACAACTCGCCCGGCGCTACCGATGAGCCAGCCCATTGCCCCCACCCGGCTGCTGGTGTTTGCCAAGGCCCCGCAGGCCGGCGCGGTCAAAACCCGGCTCATGCCCGCCCTGGGCGCCCAGGGTGCCGCCAATTTGGCCCTGCGCCTGCTGCAGCACACCCTGGCCCAAGCCCTGGCCGCCGGCGTGGGCCCGGTGGAACTGTGCATGAGCCCCGGCCCCACAGACCCCGCCTGGGCCCACGTGCCTTTGCCAGACACCCTGACCCTCAGCGCCCAGGGCGCCGGCGACCTGGGCGAGCGCATGGCCCGCGCCCTGCAGCGCACCACCGCCCACGGCCAGCCCGTGTTGCTGCTGGGCACCGACTGCCCGGCGCTGACCGCGCCGCTGTTGCAGCAACTGGCCCGGCAGCTCAGCCAGTTTGAGAGCGTGCTGGTGCCCGTGGCCGACGGCGGCTACAGCCTGATCGGCCTCAAAAGCCCCTGCCCCAGCCTGTTCACCGCCATGCCCTGGAGCACCGCCGCCGTGGCCCACCAAACCCGCTTGCGGCTGGCGGCCGTGGGCTTCAGCCTGTGGGAAAGCCCGGTGTTGCATGACCTGGACGAACCCGCCGACCTGGTTCATTTGCCGCCCGAACTGGCCGCCGGCCTTGAATTTATGCCAAATCAGGCTCCAGCCCTTATTCAATAAGGGCTAGTAACTAATATTTAAATAGCAACCATCCTTTGACACACCCCATGAACACGACCACTGCCACCCCACTCAACCCCACCCACGACCTGGTGCAAGACTATTACGGCCGCCAACTGCAGGGCACCACCGACCTGAAGACCAGCGCCTGCTGCGACATCAGCGCCATGCCCGAGTGGCTCAAGCCGCTGCTGGCGCGCATTCACCCCGAGGTGCTCTCGCGCTACTACGGCTGCGGCCTGGTCTGCCCGCCGCTGCTAGAGGGCTGCCGCGTGCTGGACCTGGGCTGCGGCTCGGGCCGCGACGTGTACGCCCTGGCCCAACTGGTGGGGCCCACCGGCTCGGTGGTGGGGGTCGACATGACCGACGAACAACTGGCCGTGGCCCGTGCCCACCAGCCGTACCACGCCAACGCATTTGGCTATGACAACGTGACCTTTCTGCACGGCTACATTGAGCGCCTGGCCGACCTGGGCCTGGAACCCGGCAGCTTTGACGTGATCGTCTCCAACTGCGTGGTCAACCTCTCGCCCGACAAAGACGCGGTGCTGGCCGGGGTGCAACAACTGCTCAAGCCCGGTGGCGAGTTTTACTTTTCTGATGTGTACGCCGACCGCCGCGTGCCGCTGGCCGTCAAAAACGACCCCGTGCTGTACGGCGAGTGCCTGGGCGGCGCGCTGTACTGGAAAGACTTTGAGCGCCTGGCCCAGCGCCACGGCTTTGCCGACCCGCGCCTGACCGAAGACCGCCCCCTGGCCGTGACCGACCCGCTGCTGGCCGCCCGCACCGGCAACCTGCGCTTTTTCTCGGCCACCTACCGGCTGTTCAAACTGGCCGCGCTGGAGTCGGCCTGCGAAGACTACGGCCAGGCCGTCATCTACCACGGCAGCATCCCCGAGCACGCCGGCCGCTTTGTGCTGGACGCGCACCACGACATCCAGACCGGCAAGGTGTTTCCCGTGTGCGGCAACACCTGGCACATGCTGGCGGGCACGCGCCTGGCGCCGCACTTCACGTTCATAGGCGACTTCAGCACCCACTACGGCATTTTTGAAGGCTGCGGCACCGCGCTGCCCTACGCCACCACCAGCACAACAAGCGGTGGCGCATGCTGCTGAAATGGCTGGCCACCGCCGGCTTGCTGGTGGCCCTGGCGGCCCAGGCCGCGCCCGAGCGCCTCACCCTCACCGGCGCCAGCACGGTGGCCCCGCTCATGGCCGACATCGCCAAACGCTTTGAGCAGGCCAACCCCCATGTGCGCGTGGACGTGCAAACCGGCGGCTCCTCGCGCGGCGTGGCCGACGCCCGCAACGGCCTGGCCGACATCGGCATGGTGTCGCGCGCCCTCAAACCCGACGAGGCCGACCTGCAAGCCCACACCGTGGCCCTGGACGGCGTCAGCCTGATCCTGCACCGCAGCAACCCGGTGCGCAGCCTGACCGATGCGCAACTCAAGGCCATTTACACCGGCCAGCTCACCAACTGGAAAGACCTGGGCGGCCAGGACCGCGCCATCACCGTGGTCAACAAGGCCGAAGGCCGCTCCACGCTGGAGCTGTTTTTGAGCTACACCGGCCTGAAAAACAGCGCCATCAAGGCGCAGGTGGTGATTGGTGACAACCAGCAGGGCATCAAGAGCGTGGCCGCCAACCCCGGCGCCATTGGCTACGTGTCGATTGGTGCCGCCGAGTTTGAGGCCAGCCACAAAACGCCGATTCAACTGCTGCCGCTGCGGGGCGTGGCGGCCTCGGTGGCGCAGGTGCGGGCGGGCACCTTTCCGCTGGCCCGGCCCCTCAACCTTGTCACGCGCGGGGCGCCCACCGGGCTGGCGCAGCGCTTTGTGCGCTTTGCCACCTCAAGCGCCGTGAATGATGTGGTGCAGGCCCACTACTTTGTCACGCTGGCCCGTTGACCGCTGGCTGGGCCGTGGCCTGGGTCTGGTGGCGGCCGGGGCGGCTGTGCTGCTGCTCATGGTGCTGGGCTTTTTGCTGCATGAAGCCGCGCCGCTGCTGAGCCAGTCCGGCGCCACCCAACTGCTGACCGACGCCAGTTGGTACCCGCTGGAAAACCAGTTTGGCATGCTGCCCATGGGCGTGGCCACGCTGGCCGCCGCCCTGGGCGCCGTGCTGCTGGCCGGGCCACTGGGCGTGGTCGGTGCCATTTTTCTGACCTTTGTGGCGCCACCCGCCGTGGCCCGTGGCTACCGCCTGATGATGGCGCTGCTGGCGGGCATTCCGTCGGTGGTGTTCGGCTTGTGGGGCCTGACCGTGCTGGTGCCGCTGATTGCCCGCTGGCAGCCACCCGGGGCCAGCCTGCTGGCGGCCATTTTGATTTTGACGCTGATGATTCTGCCCACGGTGGCCCTGACCAGCGCCTCAGCCCTGGCCGCCGTGCCCCGGCCCCTGTTGACGGGCGCTGCCGCGCTGGGCCTGAGCCGGCGCGCCGTGGTGCTGAAAGTGGCGCTGCCCGCCGCGCGGGGTGGCATATTGAACGGGGTGCTGCTGGCCAGCGCCCGCGCGCTGGGTGAAACCATGGCCGTGCTGATGGTGGCGGGCAACGTGGTGCAGTACCCCACCAGCCTGCTGGACCCGGTGCGGGTGCTCACCGCCAACATGGCCCTGGAAATGGCCTACGCCACCGGCCTGCACCGGGCCGGCCTGTTTGCCGCCGGGCTGCTGCTGGTGGCCCTGGTCATGGGGCTGGCCGCGCTGGCACTGCGGGCCAGCCGGGGGGCCGCACATGGCTGACCGCCTGTTCAACGGCCTGGTCTGGCTGGGTGCCGCACTGGTGGGGGTCGTTTTTCTGGCGCTGCTGGGCGATCTGCTGTGGCAGGGGCTGGCGCACCTGTCGTGGTCGTTTCTGGTGTCTGAGCCGCTCAGTGCGGGCCGCGCCGGGGGCATTGCCCCGATTTTGGTGTCCACGCTGCTGATTCTGGCGGTGGCCATGGTCACGGCGGTGCCGCTGGGCCTGCTGACTGCCGTGTGGCTGACCGAGTACACCCGGCGCACCAGCCGCCTGGGCCAGGCGGTGCGCCTGAGCCTGGACGTGCTGGCCGGGGTGCCGTCGATTGTGTTTGGCCTGTTTGGCAACGCCTTTTTTTGCGTTTACCTGGGCCTGGGTTTTTCGATTTTGTCCGGCGGGTTGACCCTGGCCTGCATGGTGCTGCCCATCTTCATTCGCACCAGCGAGGCCGGGCTGGCGGCGGTGAGCGACGACTGGCGGCGCAACGCCGCCGCGCTGGGCATGACCCGCGCCAGCGTGCTGTGGCATGTGCTGCTGCCCAGCGCCGCCCCGGCCATGGTGGCGGGCATCATGCTGGGCCTGGGGCGCGCCACGGCCGAGACTGCCGCGCTGATTTTCACCAGCGGCTACGTGGACCGCCAGCCCGACTCGCTGCTGGACTCCGGGCGGGCGCTGTCGGTGCATATTTACGATCTGGCCATGAACGTCACCGGCGGCGACCCGGCGGCCTATGCCTCCGCGCTGGTCTTGGTGGTGCTGATCGTGGCGCTCAACCTGGGCGCGCTCGCCCTCTCCAACCGCTGGCTGGCCAGCAAAGTGACCTCCGCATGACGACCCTGCCCACGGCCCAACCCCACCCCATTCCCTACACCCTGGGCTGCGTCAGCGCGGGCCCGCCGTGTTGCGAGCCGGTGCCGCACCTGCGCATTCAGGACCTGTCGGTGCGCTACGGCCCGCACACCGTGCTGGCGGGGGTGTCGGTGGACATTTACAAGGGTTGCATCACCGCGCTGATTGGCCCCTCGGGCTGTGGCAAAACCAGTTTTCTGTCAGCGCTGAACCGCCTGACCGACCTGATACCGGGCGCCAGCGTGCAGGGCCAGATCACGCTGGGCGACCTGGACGTGCGCCACCCCCGCACGGACCTGCTGGCGCTGCGCCGGCGCGTGGGCATGATTTTTCAGAAACCCAACCCGTTTCCGCTCTCGATCAGGCGCAACCTGGAGCTGCCGCTGCGCGAGCACGGCGTGAAAGACCGCGCCGTGCTGGCCCAGAAAATTGAAACCACCCTGCGCGACGTGGGCCTGTGGGACGAGGTGTGTGACCGGCTGGACAGCCCCGCCCTGGCGCTCTCGGGCGGGCAGCAGCAGCGCCTGTGCATTGCCCGCGCCCTGGTGCTGGCGCCCGAGGTACTGCTGATGGACGAACCCTGCAGCGCCCTGGACCCGCTCTCATCGCGTGTGGTGGAAGAGTTGATTCAACGCCTGCGCGGACGGCTCACCGTGGTGATCGTCACGCACAACCTGGCGCAGGCGCGGCGCATTGCCAACTACGCCGCCTTTTTCTGGATGACCGAGCGCGTGGGCCAGTTGGTGGAGTTTGGCCAGTGCGTGAAGCTGTTTGACGCCCCCCAACATGCGTTGACGCAGGCGTATGTTTCAGGGGCCACCGGCTGAACACCGGCAACCGGCTGCCCTGGTGGGCACCAGGCGCTAGCGGGGGCCTGCCGACGCCGGGCGTGCCGCCGGTCGGGTTGGCGCTTTCGGCTCGGCCAGGCAGGCCTGGCACAGCAGCATGGCCAAGCGGTGCAGCGCCTGCCAGTTGTTGGTGGGCCAGTCCGGCTGCTTCAAGCCCTTGACGATGCCGTCCACCTGGTGCGCGGCCTGCAACAGGTCAGTCAGTTTGGCCTCGCTCAGGCGAGGCAGCACGCGCTCAAACAGGCGCTCTTTGGCGCCCCACACGCGTTGCTCACGCAGCGCCATCGGCATGGGTTTGCCTTGGCCCATGGCGTCTTTCACACGCTTGAGGGCGCGAATGTCCTCGGCCAGCGTGTAGTGCACCAGCACCTCGGCTTCGCCTTCGGCCTGCAAGCCGTCCAGCATGCGTTGCACGCGCACCGCCTGGCCGGCCAGCACGGCCTCGGACAACTTGAACACGTCATAGCGCGCCACATTCAGCACGGCGTTTTCGATCTGCGCAAACGTCAGCTCGCCGGGGGCAAACAACAAGGCCAGTTTCTGGATTTCCTGGTGCGCCGCCAGCAAGTTGCCTTCCACCCGGTCGGCAAAGAACTGCAGGGTGCGCTGGCCGTCTTCACCGGCCGCCACGCGCTGGCCCTGGGCACCCAGGCGCTGGGCAATCCACATCGGCAGGGCGTTGCGCTCCACCGGCTCCACCGCGATGGTGACGCCAAAGCTCTCCAGCGCACCAAACCAGGCGCCGCCTTTGGTGAGCTTGTCCAGCCGCGGCAGCATGACCAGCGTCAGGGTCGAGTCGTTGCCGCGCGACTGCTCGGCCAGGTGCTGCAGCGCCGTGCTGCCGTCTTTACCGGGCTTGCCCGAGGGAATGCGCAACTCCACGATCTGTTTGTCGGCAAACAGGCTCAGCGAGCCGCCAGCGGCCAGCACCTCGCTCCAGTCAAAGTGCGCGCCCGCCACGGTGTGCGAGGTGCGCTCGGTGAAGCCCTGCGTGCGGGCGAAACTGCGAATGGCGTCTGCCGCCTCCTGAATCAGCAGTGGCTCGTCGCCATGCAGGGTGTACAGGCTTTTCAGGCCCTTCTGCAGGTGGTTGGCGAGTTGGTTGGCGGCGAGTTGCATGCGGACGCGTAGGCGCGCAGCCTAGTATTTGACGGCCGCCAAACGGCGCAAGAGCTGCTGCACGATGTCGCTTTGCATGTCGCGGTACAGCAGCGCTTCTTCGGCCTCTTTGGCCAGCACAGCCGACTCGTTGAAGCTGATGTCGCGCTTTTGCACAATTTCGGTCTCGGGCGTCAGCTCTTTGCCCTGGGGCGTGCGCACCCTGAAGCGCACCCGAATACGCAACTGGAACTCCCGCACCTGGCCCGAGCTGGTGACGCCCACCACGGTTTTTTCACGCTGCTCCTGCAAGATGTCCAGCACCACCTGCGCCTGGGTCAAGGGCTCGCCCAGCGGCAACACCCGCACCGCGCCGCCCATGGAGCGGCGCAACTCAATGGCCAAGGCGCCGCCCGGGTTGGGCTGGATGGCAATGGTCTCGAAAGCATAGTTTTGGGCCGCCCGCAGCTTGAAGCCACAGGCGCTCAAGCTCAGACCGGTCAGACTCAACAGGCTGGACTGGGCCAACAAGGCCAGGGTAGAGCGGCGTTTCATAAGGCGCTCAAACCACCAGGTTAACCAAACGGCCCGGCACCACGATGACCTTTTTCGGCGCTGCGCCTTCGGCCATCTTCTGGAAGATCTCGCTGTGAATGGCGGCGTGTTCAATCTCGGCCTTGCTGGCGCCGGCCGCCACCACAATCGCGCCACGCAGCTTGCCGTTGATCTGCAGCATCAGCTCAATCTCGTCCTGCACCAGCGCCAGCGGGTCCACCTTGGGCCAGGGCGCATCCAGCAAATCGCCCAGGGTGCCGGCGTAGCCCAGTTCGCTCCACAGGCTGTGCGCAATGTGCGGCGTGGC
>CAZLRQ010000086.1:0-9668 GCA_964562035.1 uncultured Rhodoferax sp.
CCAGGGGTGAAGCAATGAAGCGAGGCATGCGAGCCATGGTGGTGCCTACTGACGGCACAAACTGGAGTAGCGGCTGGGTTGTTTTCGTTGACGTTGACAGATCACAAACTTTCGATGATGCCAACGACATAAGTATCGCTACTCGCGAAGCTCCTCCGAGTTATTTGAGTGTTTCTGCAAATGGAACGGCGGCGGCAAGTCCCCCTTACATCATGTTTAATGCTTCCGGCTACTCCACAACAAAAGCTGGAGCATTTGGTGCGAACACTTACGAAATCAAACGCAATGATGTTTCGGGTACTGAACAATTAAAACAAACTAGACGTGTAAAGATAGCTTCGACAGGAAGAGTGAGAGTCTGCACACCGGTTGCCACTACAGACGTGAACTGTGGAGCTACTTCATCCATCTAAACTATCCTACGTCGATGTCAGTTAAAGTTTCGAGGATGTGAAAATCGACATTATCCAAGCCGCCACAGCATTGGCTTTTAATGCAATATTCCAGTCTAACCCCAACCCCCGCGTAGGCTGCGTCATCACCAGCGCCTCAGGCCAAGTGTTAGGCCAAGGCCACACCCAGCGCGCCGGGGGCCCGCACGCTGAAATCATGGCGCTGCAAGACGCTGCATCAAAAGGAAACTCGGTCGTTGGCGCCACGGCTTACGTGACCTTGGAGCCTTGCTCTCACCACGGCCGCACCGGCCCGTGCTGTGATGCTCTTGTGGCCTCTGGCATCAAAAAAGTCGTTGCTTCCATTGCAGACCCCAACCCCAAAGTGTCCGGTCAAGGTTTTGCGCGACTGCGGGCAGCGGGCATTGACGTTGAAGTAGGCCCAGGCGCGGCAGAGTCGCGTGAGTTGAACATTGGGTTTTTCAGTCGCATGGTCCGAAAAACGCCTTGGGTGCGCATGAAGGTGGCGGCGTCACTCGATGGCAAGACAGCGCTGGAAAATGGTGTGAGCCAATGGATCACGTCCGAGCCTGCCCGAGCGGATGGTCACGCCTGGCGGGCGCGGGCTTGTGCGGTGCTCACGGGCATTGGCACGGTGCTGGAAGACAACCCGCGCCTGGATGTGCGACTGGTCGACTCGCCACGACAACCTCATTTAGTGGTGGTTGACAGTCGTTTGCAAACACCGCTGGATGCTCACCTTTTCATAGCTGGTCGCGCAGTCTACATCTACGCAGCAGTGCCAAATGACCTTAAGAAGGCGGCCCTTGAGGCGCAAGGGGCCACGGTCATTTACCTGCCGGGTCAGCAGGCTGGCACACAAGACAAGGTTGACCTGAAAGCCATGCTGCTTGACTTGGCCACGCGTGAGGTGAATGAACTGCATGTTGAAGCCGGTGAAAAGCTCAATGGTTCCTTCATCCGAGAGGGGCTCGTGGACGAGTTTTTGGTATATCTGGCGCCGAAACTACTAGGGCGTGGGCGCGACTTTGCCAGCTTTGGCCCCTTGACAGCGCTATCCCAAGCCGTGGCACTGGAATTCAAGTCGACTGAACTGCTTGGACCCGACTTGCGAGTTTTGGCTCGCGTACAGGGTCGTGACCAGTTTTAGGCCACAAGATTTGGACGGGTCATCGGCCCCCGGCCAATTCCCTGCGAAAATAGCCCGATGTTTACAGGAATCATCACTGGCGTAGGGCGCATCGCCGCTGTTCACGCCCTCGGCAGCTCTTCAACCCACGGCAAGCGCCTGACGATTGCGTGTCCGCCCGGCTATCTGGACGACGTTGGGCTCGGTGACAGTATTGCGCTCAATGGCGCTTGCATGACCGTGACTACACTGGACACCGCCCAGGACCAGTTCACCATTGATATCTCAGCCGAGTCGCTGGACAAAACTGCCGGACTGGCTCAAACAGGCACGATCAACCTTGAAAAAGCGCTTCGCGCCCATGACCGCTTGGGCGGGCACATTGTGTCAGGCCATGTGGATGGTGTTGGGCATGTGACTCACTTTGCGCAATTCGGCGAAAGCTGGACGCTGCGGGTGCTGGCGCCCCAAACCTTGGCCAAGTACTTGGCTTACAAAGGCTCCATCACGGTCAACGGCGTGAGCTTGACCGTCAACAGCATCAAAGACCTGGCAACAGGTTGCGAGATGAGCATCAACCTGATTCCGCACACCGTTGAGAATACGGCGCTGGGCACGCTGGTTGCGGGCGCTGCGGTGAATCTGGAGATTGATTTGATCGCGCGCTACGTTGAGCGCATGCTTTCCGCCAATCCGCAGCAGCAGACCGTCAGCGTTGCTTGATACGCGGCAATACGCGTTATGCGCCACTTGGCGCACCCTCCCCTTATTTTGTGAAAGAGCATCGAATGAGCACCTCCACACCCGTGGCCATTTCCCCAGTTGAAGACATCGTGGCCGACATGCGTGCCGGTCGCATGGTGATTCTGGTGGATGAAGAAGACCGTGAAAACGAGGGCGACCTGGTGTTGGCGGCCGACCACGTCACCGCCGAGGCCATCAACTTCATGGCCAAGTATGGCCGCGGCCTGATTTGCCTGACGCTGACGCGTGAACGCTGCGAGCGCCTGCAGTTGCCCCCCATGGCGGTGCGCAATGGCGACAAAAAGGGCACCGCATTCACTGTCTCTATTGAGGCCTCTGAAGGTGTGACCACGGGTATTTCTGCGGCGGACCGGGCTCGCACCGTACAAGCGGCGGTCGCCAAAGACGCTAAAGCCGATGACCTGGTGCAACCCGGCCACATCTTCCCGTTGCAGGCGGTTGAGGGTGGCGTGCTGATGCGCGCCGGCCATACTGAAGCCGGTTGCGATCTGGCCGCCATGGCCGGCTGCTCACCAGCGTCCGTCATCTGCGAGATCATGAACGACGACGGCACCATGGCGCGTTTGCCCGATCTGCAGGTGTTTGCAGCGGAGCATGGCATCAAAATTGGGACCATTGCCGACCTGATTGCTTATCGCAGTCAAGTGGACTCACTGGTTGAAAAGCTGGGATCTCGGCCGATACAGACGGCTTTTGGCGAGTTCACGCTGGTAGCCTTCAAGGACAAGACCGCCCATGATGTTCACCTGGCGCTGGTGAAGGGTCAATGGGAGGCCGGTGACACGGTACTGGCCCGCGTACATGAGCCGATGTCGGTGCTGGATGCGCTGGAAGTGGGCCGCACCATGCACTCCTGGAGCCTGGACGCTGCGCTGGCCCGCGTGGCCGCCGAGGGCAAAGGCGTGGTGGTTTTGCTCAATTGCGGTGAGAGTGCCGAGCAGTTGCTGGCCCAGTTTGAGGGCACCGCCCGCTCCAGCTACGGCCCGGAACGGGGCCGCATGGACCTGCGCAATTACGGCATTGGCGCACAAATCTTGCGCGAATGCGGTGTTCACAAAATGAACCTGCTGGGCAACCCACGCCGCATGCCCAGCATGACCGGGTACGGGCTGGAGATCACGGGCTATGTCACGCAATAAAAGGAACACACCATGTTGGTAGCAGACAAAGGAGCACTGGATGCCGGTGACGCTCGACTCAATGGCGCCAAACTGCGCATTGGGCTGGTGCAGGCACGGTTCAATGAGCCCATCACAGGTGCACTGGTGCAGGCGTGCACGGCAGAATTGATGGCGCTGGGCGTGCCTGAGAGTCAGATTGACCTGGTCCGGGTGCCGGGCGCGCTGGAAGTGTCGGCGGCCTTGATGGGCATGGCCAAACAGAAAAAATACCACGCGCTGGTTGCACTCGGCTGCATCATTCGGGGTGAAACCTATCACTTTGAATTGGTGGCCAACGAATCTGGCGCAGGTGTCACCCGCGTGGCGTTGGACCATGGTTTGCCCATCGCAAACGCCATCCTGACCGTTGAAAACCAAGACCAGGCGGTTGCCCGCCAAACCATCAATGGGCGTGAAGCCGCCCGCGTTGCCGTTGAAATGGCCAATTTACTGGAAAGCATGCAATGAGCGACATCAAAACCAACGCGGGCCTGACCCGCCCTCCCCGCCAATCCCGCACTGGCCTCACCAGTACCGGTGCACGCAAGGCGGGCAGCAAGTCTGACCGTTCGCGCGCACGCGAGTTCGCTTTGCAGGCGCTGTACCAGTACCTGGTGGGCAAAAACGAAGCTGCAGACATTGACCTGTTCACACGCGATTTGGCGGGATTTTCCAAATCAGACTCGGTGCACTTTGACGCCCTGCTGCATGGTTGTATTGCGCAAGCGGCTGAACTGGACGCCCTGTTTGAGCCCCTGCTGGACCGCAAGATGGCCGAGATTTCGCCAGTGGAACACGCGGTGATGTGGATTGGCGCCTATGAGTTCAAGCACTGTCTGGATGTGCCATGGCGTGTGGTGCTGAATGAATGCATTGAGCTGGCCAAAGAATTTGGCGGCACCGATGGCCATAAATACGTGAACGCGGTGCTCAATGGCTTGGCACCCAGCTTGCGCGAAGCTGAGATGAACGCGGAGCGGAGCAAACCACGCGCATGAAAATCTCCGGGCGGGCGCAACGCATTGAACCCTTTTATGTGATGGAGGTCGCCAAGGCGGCCTCCCGTTTGGCTGTTGAATTGGCCCACACTGACTCGCCCATGGTGTTCCTGAACATTGGCGAGCCCGACTTCACGGCGCCCCCACTGGTGCAAGAGGCGGCGGCAAAAGCCATATCTGACGGAAAAACGCAGTACACGCCGGCCACCGGCTTGCCCGAACTGCGCGAGCGCATCAGCCACTGGTACACCCAACGCTTTAACGTTCAGGTACCGGCCAGCCGCATTGTCATCACGGCGGGTGCCTCGGCAGCGCTGCAGTTGGCCTGCCTGGCGCTGATTGAGTCGGGCGACGAAATTTTGATGCCGGACCCCAGCTACCCCTGCAACCGCCACTTTGTGAGTGCGGCCGACGGCACGGCGGTATTGATTCCCACCACAGCAGCTGAGCGCTTTCAGCTCAGCGCAGACAAGGTCGAGGCGGCTTGGGGTGCACAAACCCGCGGCGTATTGCTGGCATCGCCGTCCAACCCCACCGGCACGTCCATTCACCCGGACGAGCTACGACGCATTCACCAACAGGTGAGTCAGCGGGGTGGCATCACGCTGGTCGATGAAATTTACTTGGGGCTTAGTTTTGACGCCCAATTTGGCCAGACCGCGTTGGCGCTGGACGACCAGCTCATCAGCATCAACAGCTTCAGCAAGTACTTCAACATGACCGGCTGGCGACTGGGCTGGATGGTGGTGCCGGAGGCGCTGGTGCCTGTGATTGAGCGACTGGCGCAAAACCTGTTCATTTGCCCCAGCACCATTGCACAACTTGCCGCGTTGGCCTGTTTTGAGGCCGATAGTCTGGCCGAGTACGAGCGCCGGCGTGCCGAGTTCAAGGCGCGCCGCGACTACTTTATTCCGGCGCTCAACGCCCTGGGACTGAGCGTGCCGGTGATGCCCGATGGGGCTTTTTACGCCTGGGCCGATTGCTCTGCGGCGTGCGCGCGATTGGGCATCAAGGACAGCTGGGATTTGTCGTTCGAGATCATGAACAAGGCCCATGTGGCAGTCACACCGGGGCGCGACTTTGGCACGGCTGACACGCAAAACTTTTTGCGGTTTTCCACGGCCAGTTCCATGGACCAACTGAAACTGGCCATTGAGCGACTGAAAGTGCTGCTCGCATGAGCCAGGTGAACCCAGAAGTAGCGCCCTTCACCTGGCCGGTGCGGGTGTACTGGGAGGACACCGATGCCGGTGGCATTGTGTTTTACGCCAACTACCTGAAATTTTTTGAACGTGCCCGCACTGAATGGTTGCGCTCGCTGGGCATAGAGCAGCGCTCCTTGCGCGACACCACGGGCGGCATGTTTGTGGTCAGCGACACCCGAGTGCGCTACCTGCAGCCCGCGCGTCTGGACGACACACTTTTGGTTACAGCCTGGCCGCTGGAAGTGGGCCGCGCGTCCATGACAATACAACAACAAGCTTTTTTCAGCACCCCAACCGGCAAGCAATTGCTGTGTGAAGGCAGCATCCGCATCGGCTGGGTTAACGCCACCGATTACAAACCGGCCCGAATTCCCCTCGTTATTCTGGATACGCTTCGATGAATCAAGACATGTCAATCCTGCACCTGGTGCTCAACGCCAGCGTGGTCGTGCAATTGGTCATGCTGCTGCTGGTGGCGGTGTCCATGGCCAGTTGGGCGGCGATTTTTCGCAAACTGTTCGACCTCAAACGCATCAAGGCCCTGAACGACGTGTTTGAGCGCGATTTTTGGTCGGGCACCAACCTGAATGACTTGTACGCTGCCGCGGCCAAGAACGCCCGTGACTCGGGCCCCATGGAGCGCATTTTTGCCAGCGGCATGCGTGAATACCAAAAACTGCGCGAGAAGCACATCACCGACGCCGGCACCCTGATGGACGGCGCACGCCGCGCCATGCGGGCGAGCTTTCAGCGCGAGATGGATGTGGTGGAAACCCATTTGTCGTTTCTGGCTTCAGTGGGGTCGGTGTCGCCCTATGTGGGTTTGTTTGGCACCGTCTGGGGCATCATGCACGCCTTTACAGGCTTGGCGTCGTTGCAGCAAGTGACGCTGGCCACAGTGGCCCCCGGCATTGCCGAGGCGTTGGTGGCCACTGCCATTGGCCTGTTTTCTGCCATACCGGCGGTGGTGGCCTACAACCGGTTTGCCCGCGACATTGACCGCATCGCCATTCGGTTGGAGACCTTCATTGAAGAGTTCTCCAATATTTTGCAGCGCAACGTCAGCGCCCAATCGGCCTCGGGCCGCTGAGCCAGGAGCAACGCCATGCCATCCATGGTCAGCCGCGGACGCGGACGCCGCACCATCAACGAGATCAACATGGTGCCCTTCATCGACGTGATGCTGGTGCTGCTGATCATCTTCATGGTGACTGCGCCGCTCATCACGCCCAGCATGATTGACCTGCCCAGTGTGGGCAAGGCCGCCAAGCAGCCCGACCAGGTGATTCAGATCATCATTGGCAAAAATGAATCGCTGGAGATGAAAATCAAGGAGCAGTCCACCCAGTTGGTTCTGAAAGACATCGCAGGCGCTGTCCGCTCGGCGCAAAGCAGTGCCACCAACTCGGCAGTGGTCATCAGCGCCGACCGCAACATCAAGTACGAAACGGTGGTCAAGGTGATGGACACCCTGCAGCGCGCCGGCGTGCAACGCGTGGGCTTGTCAGTGCAGCTGGCCAACTAGGGTTGCCAAAGTTTGAGACCTGCATGAGCACTTTGGCACCCAGTGATCGTTTTGAATTTGCACCACCGCCCGCGTCTGGCGTCGGGCGCTCGCTGGCATTGGCGGTACTGGCGCACGCCGTCTTGCTGGCCGCGCTGACGTGGGGCGTGAACTGGAAAAGTGAAACCTTGCCGGTCACCGCTGAGGCGGAGTTGTGGTCGGCACTGCCCCAAGAAGCGGCGCCCAGGTTGGTAGAGGTGCCACCTGAGCCGGCACCCGAACCAAGGCCAGAACCACCACCGGCCCCGCGCCCGCCCGTGGTCAAGCCCCCTCCGCCACCGCCGCCCAAGGCTGAAGTTCAACCCGCCTTGCCCGACCCCGCGATTGCACTGGAGCAGGAAAAGCGGCGCCTGCAAAAAGAAAAGCAACAAGCACTGGCACAGCTTGAGAAAGAGAAGCAAGCCAAGCTCAAGCAAGAGAAGTTGAAGCAGGAGAAGCTGGACCGAGAAAAGGTACAGCGCGACGCGGACAAACTGCAAGCCAAGCGCCAGCAGGAAAAAGAAGCCAAGGACAAAAAAGCGGCTGATGACAAAAAGCTGGCTGACAGCAAGAAGAAACTTGAACAAGCCGCAGAGCGCAAGCAGGCCGCCCAAGCCGCTGAAGAATCCAAAAAGATGGAAGCCCAGCGGCAAGCCAACCTGAAACGCATGGCCGGCCTGGCGGGCGCCACCGGTGCCGAGAATGCCACGGGCACGGCCTTGCGCTCGTCTGGACCGTCGGCCAGCTACGCCGGGCGCATTCGCGCCAGCATCAAGCCCAACATCATCTTGCTGGATGACATTGCGGGCAACCCGGTAGCCGAGGTGGAGGTTCGCACCGCGCCGGACGGCACCATCGTGAACCGAAAGTTGCTCAAATCCAGCGGCGAAAAATCATGGGATGACGCGGTGTTGAAAGCCATCGACAAAACCGCCACACTGCCCAAAGACGTGGATGGCCGGGTGCCGCCAGTGCTGGTGATCAGTTTCAGGCCAAAAGACTGAGCGTGCCGCCGGGTGCCATGGCTTACGGACCAAGCCCGCAATGACAGACTGCATTACGCCTCCCGGGCTTGATTCGGAGTGCATGAAGTCAAACACAAGAGCACCACAGCAATAGCTATTATATAAATAGCTACTCATCCAGACCCAGCAAGGGCTAGAGCCCTATTTCACTCATAAACCAGCTCTGAAGTACCCGCCCCCGCCTGCACGCGCCAGCCGGCCAGCGCGGCGTTGCTGGGGAAGAATTTGGCATCTTCACCCAACTGCAACTCGGCCACGGCCGCGCCGGCATCCGAGCGGCTGGTCACGGCCAGACGCACGCCCAGGCCACGCACAACATCGCCGTGCTCCGTGGTCTCACGCTGCACGGGGTAATCCTTGACCATGCGTGCCACATCAGGCGCTGGGGCGTTGCGGTCTGAACTCACGGCCACACGCAGGTACTTGCCAAAGCGGCAGCGGGCTTGGTCCAGGTCCCAGATTTGCGTCACGGTCAACTGCATGCCGCCTGAAAACCGGTCCAGCTGTTGCTTCCCCATCACGATGACCAACTCGTCGTCTTTCAGTAAATTTTTGTGGGCGTTGATCAAGGCTTCATCAGCCCGCGCCTCAATCACCGCCGTCTTGTCATCCAGCTTGAACAGCGCCAACTTGCCGCGCTGCCCGTTGATCACCCGAAAGTCGGTGATGATGCCGGCCAGCAACTGCGGCTCGCGGGTGTCAATCAGGTCGTCAATCGGGCGTTTGGCAAAGCGGCGCACCTCCAGCACCACCTCGTCAAACAGGTGGCCTGACAGATAAAAGCCCACCGCCGTTTTCTCGTAAGTGAGGCGTTCCTTGATGCCCCACGGCAGCGCTTGCACCAGGTCTGGCTCTTGCGTGCTGGAGCCGTGGTCGTCGTCTCCGCCCATGTCAAACAAACCACCCTGGTTGGCGTTGGCCGCAGCGGCGGCGCCAAAGTCAAACGCCCGATCGACCGAGGCCAACAGACTGGCACGATTGAGGTCAAGCGTGTCAAACGCGCCGGCCTTGATCAGGGCTTCTACCGTGCGCTTGTTGATGCGGCTGCGGTCCACGCGTTTGCAGAAATCAAACAGGCTCTTGAATGGCCCCGTCACGTCGCCTGACGGGCCGGCACCCCGGCCTTCGCGCGCCGCCACAATGGCCTCGATCGCTTGCTGGCCCGAGCCCTTGATGGCGCTCAAACCATAACGAATCTGCTTGTCCGAAATCGGCTCAAAGCGGCTCACTCCGCGGTTCACATTGGGTGGCTCAAAGGTCAGGCCCATCTTCAGGGCGTCTTCAAACAACACCTTGAGCTTGTCGGTGTCGTCCATCTCCACCGTCATGTTGGCGCAAAAGAACTCGGCCGTGTAGTGCACCTTCAGCCAGGCCGTGTGGTAGGCCAGCAGCGAGTAAGCGGCGGCGTGCGACTTGTTGAAGCCGTAGCC
>CAZLRQ010000087.1:0-9640 GCA_964562035.1 uncultured Rhodoferax sp.
TCACCGAGCTGATTTCCGACATCACCGAGCAGACCAACGTGCTGGCGCTCAACGCGGCCATTCAGGCGGCGTCCGCCGGTGAGGCGGGTCGGGGCTTCTCGGTGGTGGCGGAAGAAGTGCAGCGGCTGGCCGAGCGTTCGGCCGACGCCACGCGCCAGATTGCGGCCTTGGTGAAGGCCATTCAGACCGACACCCAGGACGCCGTGGGCGCCATGGAGCGCTCCACCCAGGGCGTGGTTGAAGGCGCCAAGCTGTCTGACAACGCCGGTACTGCCCTGACCGAAATTGACCAGGTGTCACGCCGTTTGGCGGAGCTGATTGAGCAAATCTCCAGCTCAACCTCGCGCGAGGCCAGTCTGGCCAACGACGTGGCCGAGAACATTCAGCACATTTTTGCCGTGACCGAGCAGACCGGGGAGGGCACCCGCTCCACCGCGGCGCAGGTGCGTGAGCTCTCCAAGATGGCTGAAGAGCTGCTTCAGTCGGTGGCCCGATTCAAAATCGTCTGACCCCAACCCCCGAATTTGTGATTCCCAGGAGTGCACGACCCCATGCAAGCTAACGATGCCCTGACTGGCGAAAACACCACCGAGTCGAGTGACCTTGGGCCGTTGGCCTGGGTGCTGGATGAACTTCGCAAATCGCTGGACGGTGCCACCCAGGCGTTGCGCCGCTTTGTGCGCGACGCCGAGTTGGCCCGGGGCTCTGACCTGGCCGCGCTGGACGCCAGCCAGTTGCGCATTGCCCGCCAACAATTGCACCAGGCCGTGGGCGCCCTGGAGATGGTGGGCATGACGGCCCCGGCCAAAATGCTGCGCGGCATGGAGGCGCTGGCCCAGCGTTTTGTGCAGCGCCCCGAGTTGTGCAGTGACGACGCCGCCAACAAGCTGGAGCGTGCCAGCTTTGCCCTGACCGAATACCTGGAAGGCGTGCTCAAGGGCAAAACGGCCTCGCCCGTGGCCTTGTTTGCGCAATACCGCGAGGTGCTTGAACTCAACGGTGATGACCGCATCCACCCGGCCGACTTGTGGCCGCATGAGTGGCGCTGGATTGACGTGGCCATGCCAGACGGCGTACTTGCCCACTCCTACGACTCCGAGGTGCGGGCGCGCATTGATGGCTATGTCCTCAACGTGGTCAAAACCGGCGACGCCACGGCAGCCCGCGCGCTGCGTGACATCAGCCTGAGTTTTGCGGTGGCGCAGACGGCGCTGGAGCCTCGTGTGTTCTGGAAAATTGCCGCGGCTTATTTTGAAGCGGTGGCTTTGGGCCTGTGCCCTACCGATATTTATGGCAAGCGCGCGGCGTCACGCATCTTGCTGCAGTACCGCACGCTGGCCCGGGGTGAACCCGATATTTCCGAGCGATTGGTGCAGGACTTGCTGTTTTTCTGTGCCCAGGCCATTCCTGCGCGTGCAGGTGATGCCCCGGTGCTTGAAGCCGTGCGCGCGGCCTATGGCCTGACCCGAACCCAGCCGTTTAACTACGACAAGCCCCAGTTCGGCCGCTTTGACCCCGCCTTGCTGGCGCAAGCCCGCAAACGCATCGCTGCCGCCACCGAAACCTGGTCGGCCCTGGCCGGGGGCGATACCAGCCGGCTCAAGGCCGCCACCGACCAGTTCGGGCTGGTGGCGGACTCGGTCTTGAAGCTGCACCCCGAGTGCAGTGACCTCGCCCGTGCCCTGACCCAGGCCATTGACAGCACCGCCCACTCGGGCCAGGCACCCACACCCGCGCTGGCCATGGAAGTGGCCACGGCCGTGTTGTATCTGGAAGCGGCTTACGACGACCTCGACCCCACCGACTCGCACATGGCGCAGCGCAGCGCCAGCCTGGCCAAGCGGCTGGAACATGTCAACGCTGGCGGTCAGCCCGAGCCGCTGGAGGCCTGGATGGAGGAGCTGTACCGTGGTGTCAGCGACCGCCAGATCATGGGCAGCGTGGTGGACGAGTTGCGCACTTCGCTGGGCGAGGTGGAGAATTCGCTGGACGCATTTTTCCGCCAGCCGCTGGACAAGCTGCCCTTGCACGAAGTTCCCAGCAAGCTGGCCCAGATGCGCGGTGTTTTTTCGGTACTGGGGCTGGAGCAGGCCGCAACCGCTGCCTTGCGCATGCGCGGTACCGTAGAGAGGTTTTTGATCGAGGCACCGGAGGCGGGCCCAGCCCAAACGGCGGTGTTCGAAAAACTCGGTAACAGCCTGGGCGCGCTTGGGTTCCTGATTGACATGCTGAGTTACCAGCGGGAACTGGCCAAGAAGCTGTTTGTCTACGACGAAGCCCTGGGGGAATTTACCCCGGTGATGGGGCGTGAAAAAGCAGCGCCAGTGGAGGTTGGTGCATCAGAACTGCCGGCCGGGGCTGAAGCGCAACCGGTTGAGGTGCCGTCTGACGCGGAACTGGCCGAGGCCAATGGGGAGGTGGCCAGTGCCGAATCTGCGACGCCTGTGCAGGCGGCGGCCCCTTTGCTGGAGACTGAAGAAGATGACGACGACGCTGAGTTGAAAGACATCTTCCTGGAAGAAGCGCGTGAGGTGGTTCAAACCGGCCTGGCGGCCATTCTGGCGCTGGCCGGTGAGCCGGCTGACCTGGGCCAGCAAACGACGCTGCGCCGGGCCTTTCACACGCTCAAAGGCAGCGCGCGCATGGTGGGTCTCAACGAGTTTGGCGAGGCCGCCTGGGCCATGGAGCAACTGCTCAACAGCTGGCTGGCTGAGCAAAAACCTGCCAGCGACGCGTTGATCAGCCTCTCGGGCCAGGCCATGCATGGCCTGCGCCGCTGGGTAGAAGACATTGCGAGCGGTGACGACGCGCTGTGGAGTGCACCGCCTTTTCGCCAGGCCGCCGATGCGCTTCGCCTGCATGCCACGCTGACCGAACTCCACTTGCCCGGTGAGGTTGAGGTGGTCGAATTGTCTGAAGCCGCCGAGGAAGATGCGCCAGTGGCTGACTTTGCCGCCACCGAAATGTATGACTTCGGCGCAGACCCTGACCTGCAGGGCGCCACCCGGGTCGAACCAGTGGGCGCCGGGTTGACCCCCGACGGTTTGGGCGAGGCACCGTTGCTGGACCTCAATGACTTTGATTTTGGTGACTTTGCCGAGCCTGAGCCTGAAGCCGAGGCACTGGCGCCTGATATGTTGGTGCCGCCTGACCAGGCCACCACCATGATGTCCGAGTTGACCGCCATGCCCGATGTCTCGCCACAGGCCAGCGACGCCTGGATGGATGAGCCCTTGGACAGCCAAGCTGGGCGCCTGGAGGCCCATGAGGCTGAAGAGGCAGTCAAGGTCATCGACGGTTTGCGCATTGACATTCCGCTGTACAACGTGTACCTGAACGAGGCTGATGAATGGTCGCGCCGCTTGCTGACCGAGTTGAGTGAATGGTCGCTGGAGTTGCACAAGCCCGTTCCGGAGACGGCAGTGGCCTTGGCGCACTCCTTGTCTGGCAGTTCCGCCACCGTCGGTTTCGTGGCGCTGTCCGGCATTGCCCGTGCGCTGGAACACGCTTTGCTGCATGTTCAGATGCATGCCCAGGGCCAAGCTGCGCATGCCCAGGTGTTCGTGGAGTCTGCGGAGGACATTCGGCGTTTGCTGCATCAGTTTGCAGCCGGTTTCCTGAAAGAACCTAATCCACACCTGGTGCAGGCGCTCAAGGCGATCCAGGCACTGGAGTTTGCGGCGCCAGAGCCCGAGGTGCTGGCCCACGAGGACACTCTGGACCTTGAGTCGCTGTCCGTGGCGGCGAGCGAGGAAGACGACGCTGAGGATTTCAATTTCGATCTCAGCGTGTCGCCCGAACGGGAGACCGAACCGGAATCAGAGTCGCTGGCGCCGGCAGAGCCTGAACCCGAGCCTCCCGTGTCCGTCCTGCCCTCGCCAGAGCCCGCCATGGCGGCGTTGGTGGATGACGAGGCCATTGACCTGCTGGATGTGCTGGACGTCGACTTGTTCCCGATTTTTGAAGAAGAGGCGCTGGATCTGTTGCCGCAGTTGAGCGGTGCGCTGCGCCAGTGGACGGCCCGGCCCGACAACCTGGGTGCGCGCAGCGAAGTGCTGCGGGTGTTGCACACCCTCAAAGGCAGTGCGCGCTTGTCTGGCGCCATGCGCTTGGGGGAAATGACCCACCGCATGGAGTCCGCCGTGGAGCGTTTGGGCACCGAAGCGCTGAAATCGGCCCAACTGGAGCCCCTGCTGGCCCGGTTTGATGCCATTCAGGCGCATTTCGATGGGCTTCGTGCCATGCCGGAGCAGGCCCTCAGCCTGCCAGAGGCCAGCCCTGTGGTGCGGCCTGACGACGCGCTGCAGGCCGAGCTTGCGACGCCCGCCGAAACCGCAAGCCCGGTCAGCGCGCCCGTGCCCGCCACACTGCCAGTTGCTACTGTGCCTGCCCGTCCGGCCTCTACCCAGACCGTGCGTGTGCGCTCGCAGTTGCTGGACCGGTTGGTGAACCAAGCCGGCGAGGTGATGATGACCCGCTCGCGCATGGAGGCCCACTTGGGCCAGTTGCGCGGCTCGCTGAACGATTTGACAGGCAACCTGGACCGCCTGCGCCACCAGTTGCGTGACATTGAAGTGCAGTCTGAGTCGCAAATGCAGTCGCGCCTGGCGCAGTCCAAAGAGTCGGCGCAGGGCTTTGACCCGCTGGAGTTTGACCGCTTCACCCGCGTGCAGGAGTTGACCCGCATGATGGCCGAGTCGGTGGACGACGTGGCCACCGTGCAGCGCAATTTGCAGCGCACCGTGCTGGGTGCTGAAGATGACCTGATTGCCCAGGGCCGCCAGGCCCGGGAGTTGCAGCGCGACCTGTTGCGCACCCGCATGGTGGAGTTTGATGGCATTGCCGAGCGCTTGTACGGCGTGGTGCGCCAGGCCGCCAAAGAGGCCGGCAAGCAGGTCCGGCTTGACCTGGTGGGCGGCTCGCTGGACATGGACCGGGGCGTGCTGGAGCGCATGGCGCCGGTGTTTGAGCATCTGTTGCGCAATGCGGTGGTGCACGGCATTGAAGACCCGGCGCTGCGCGTCAAGGCCGGCAAACCGGCCTTGGGCACCATCACGCTGACCTTGCAGCAGCAAGGCAACGACGTGACTGTCGAGCTGCATGATGACGGTGCTGGCCTGAACCTGGCCCGCATCCGCGAGAAGGCGCGCGCCAGTGGCCAGATCGGGGCGACAGACCACTTGACCGATGACGAACTGGCCAATCTGATTTACACCCCGGGGCTGTCGACCTCGGCGCAAGTGACCGAACTGGCCGGGCGCGGTATTGGCCTGGATGTCGTGCGTTCTGAAGTGAGCGCTCTGGGTGGGCGCATCGAGACGCACACCGAAACCGGTGTTGGCGCCCGCTTCACGCTGGTGTTGCCGCTGACCACCGCGGTGACGCAGGTGGTGCTGTTGCGCATGGGCGACCTGGTGGTGGGTGTGCCCGCCAACTTGGTGGAGCTGGTGCGCCGCGTGCCGGGGGCCGAGGTTTCCGGCAGTTACGACCGAGAGTCGTTTGAATTTGCCGGTGAGTCGGTGCCGTTTTACTGGGCTGGCGCGTTATTGCAAACCTCGGTGCGCAGCACCGAGGCACGCGGCAAGACCTTGCCCGTGGCGGTGTTTCGCAGTGCCGGGCAACGTGTGGCCCTGCATGTGGACGAGGTACTGGGCAACCAGGAGGTGGTGGTGAAAAACCTGGGGCCCCAGTTGGCCCGTTTGCCCGGCCTGGCCGGCATGTCGGTGTTGGCCTCAGGTGCGGTGATTCTGATTTACAACCCGGTGGCGCTGGCCACGGTGTACGGCGGCCAAGCGCGCCAACTCAAGCGCGATGTGGACTTGGCCGCCGAGGCCGCCACTGCCGCGGGAACGGCCGTGCCAGCGGCCTTGCTGGCCAGTGTGACCCAAGGCCCGCTGGTGCTGGTGGTGGACGACTCCATCACGGTGCGGCGTGTCACCCAGCGCTTGCTCAAGCGTGAGGGCTTTCGCGTGGCGCTGGCCGCCGACGGCCTGCAGGCCCTGGAGCGCTTGCAGGAAGAAAAGCCGGCGGTCGTGTTGTCCGACATCGAGATGCCGCGCATGGACGGGTTCGACTTGGTGCGCAACATCCGCGCCGATGCCCACCTGCGCGACCTGCCGATCGTCATGATCACCTCGCGCATTGCAGAGAAACACCGCGAACTGGCGCGCGAGTTGGGTGTGGACCATTACCTGGGCAAGCCCTACTCGGAAGATGAGCTGATTGGCCTGGTGCGACAGTACTGCGCCGCCCAGATTGAAATTTAAGCCAAATAGGGCTCTGGCCCTTATGTGGCTTGCCTGAGTAGCTATTTAATCAATAGCTACTCGGTGTTCTAGGCCGGCTGCAGCGACTTCTTCACCACGGCGTAGCGTTGCAGTGTCAAAGCCCGGGCCTCGTCATGTTGCACGATGGGGTGCGGGTAGTCCTGGCCCAGCGTGACGCCAGCCATCTGCAACTCCAGTGGTTTCGCCGTCCAGGGGGCGTGCAGCACTTTGGTCGGCAGTTTGGCCAGTTGCGGCAGGTAGCGGCGGATGAACTTGCCTTCGGCGTCAAACTTTTCACTTTGGCTGACCGGGTTGAAGATGCGAAAGTAAGGCTGGGCATCGCAGCCGCTGGAGCTGACCCACTGCCAGCCCCCGTTGTTGGCCGACAGGTCAAAGTCGTTGAGGTGCTGCGCAAAATAGCGCTCACCCCAGCGCCAGTCAATGCCGAGGTCTTTCACCAGAAAACTGCCCACCACCATGCGCAGGCGGTTGTGCATGTAGCCGGTCTGGTTGATCTGGGCCATGGCCGCGTCCACCAGCGGGTAGCCGGTGCGGCCCTCGCACCAGGCGCTGAACAGGGCGTGCGCCCGCTCGCCGTTCTCCCAGGCAATGGCGTCGTACTCAGGCTTGTAAGCGCCCTGCGCGACGTGCGGAAAATTGGCCAGAATCTGCACATAAAAATCGCGCCAGATCAACTCGCTCAGCCAGACCGCGGCGCCCGCGCTGCCCTGGATTTGCCGCTGCAGCGCGGTGGCGGCCAGCCGGCGGATGGACACCGTGCCAAAGCGCAGGTGCACCCCAAGGTAGCTGGGGCCTTTGACGGCCGGGAAATTACGCGCCTCGTCGTAGGCGTCCATGCGTTCAAAAAAGTCTTCAAACAACACGTGGGCGCCCGCGGTGCCGGTGGGAATTTTGAGCGTGCCCAGGTTGGTGGGCTCAAAGCCCAGCGCAGTCAGCGTGGGCACGGGCGCCTGCCCACCGTCAGGGCGGGGCGCCAGGGCGGCGGCGAACGGGGTGGCGTCATGGGCCTGCAGGTGTTGCGGTGTCACCGTGGCCAACCAGTTGTTCTTGTAGGGCGTGAACACGCCATAGGGCGAGCCGGTTTTGGTCAAAATCTCGCGCCCTTCAAACACCACATGGTCTTTGCAGGTGTGCAGGGCCATGCCCAGGCCTGCCAGGGCGTCTTGGACCTGGGCGTCGCGCGCCAGGGCTTGGGGCTCGTAGTCCCGGCCGGCAAACACCGCTTGTGCGTTCAAGGACCGGGCCAGCGCCACCACCTCTTGCGCCGCCACCGCGTGGCGCACGATGAGTCCGGCGCCGGGCTGGCCACTCAACTGGCGCAAATCGGCGTCCAGGCCGACCAGTGATTCACGGATGAATTCGACCCGGCGGTCCTGCCGGGGCAGGGCGTCCAGAATCTCCCGGTCAAACACAAACACGCAGTGCACCTGGCGGCAGCTCTTGAGTGCCAGGCACAGCGCCGCGTTGTCATCGACCCGCAAATCGCGGCGAAACCACATCAAACCTGTCTCGAATTGCTTGTTCATGTTCACCGCTAAAATTGTTGAATGCTCTCTGATTTTGCCCTGACCAACCTGACGAACCATTTTCTGATTGCCATGCCAGGGCTGCAGGACGAGGTTTTTTACCGCAGTGTGGTGTTCGTTTGCGAGCACAGCGAGCGCGGTGCCTTGGGCCTGGTCATCAACAAGCCCTGCGAGATTGACATGACGCAGCTCTTTGAGAAAGTCGAGCTGCCGCTGCAGCGCCCCGACTTGGCTCGCGCGCCGGTGTTCTTTGGCGGGCCAGTGCAGACCGAGCGTGGTTTTGTGCTGCACGAAGCCACCTTTTCCAAGGCCGACCAACCCAAAGACCCGGTCTATGCCTCCACCATGGTGATACCCGGCGGGCTGGAAATGACCACCTCCAAAGACGTGCTGGAAGCCATTTCCACCGGCGCCGGCCCGCGCAAGGTGCTGGTGTCGCTGGGCTACGCCGCCTGGGGCGAGGGGCAGTTGGAGTCGGAGCTGTCCGAGAACAGCTGGCTCACCGTGGCGGCCAACTGGGACGTGATTTTTGAGGTGCCGGTGGCCCAGCGCTACGACCAGGCGCTCAAACTGCTGGGCCTGGAAGCCTGGATGCTGTCGCCCGACGCGGGCCACGCATGAGCACGACCGCCCCGTCTTTTTCAAGCGCTACAAGCCCCGCAATGACGCAGATGCCTGAGGTGCCCGCCGGCCTGCAGACTTTTCTGGCGCTGGACTTTGGCATCAAGCGCACCGGTTTTGCGGTGGGCAACCGGCTGATGCGCACGGCGCAGCCGCAAGGCACCATTGCCGCCGAGGGCGATGCCCGCTTCGTCAAGATTGCCCAGCAGATCAAAGACTGGCAACCCGATGCGCTGGTGGTGGGCGTGCCCTACCACCCGGACGGTGCCGCGCATGAGAACACGGCGCGCGCCAAGAAATTTGCCCGCCAGTTGCACGGCCGGTTCAAGCTGCAAGTCTTTGAGGTGGACGAGCGTTACACCACCACCGAGGCGCTCTCAATGGGCGCCAAAGACGCCGATGCGGCGGCGGCCTGCATCATTCTTGAACAATTTTTGAGGAGTATTCCGTGAGCACATTGAGCCTGAATGCCGAGGCGCTGTACCTTGAGTTGCGCAAGGGCGTGCGCGCTCTTTTTCAGCCGGGCATGCACTTGGTCGGCGTGACCTCGGGCGGTGTCTGGCTGGCCGAGCGCCTGCACCAGGATTTGGCGTTGCCCGGGCGCCCGGGGGTGATTTCGTCCAGCATGCACCGCGACGACTTTGCCCGCCGCGGCATGACCATTGGCGCGCAGACGCAAATTGACTTTGACGTGAACGGCGCCCACATCATCTTGCTGGACGACGTGCTCTACACCGGGCGCACGATTCGCGCGGTGATGAACGAGCTGTTTGACTTTGGCCGCCCGGCCAGCGTCAAACTGGCGGTGTTGGTGGACCGCGGCGGCCGTGAGTTGCCCGTGCAGGCCGACCTGTATGCGGCGCGCGTGGCTTTGCCGGCGGCTGAGTCTTTGTCGCTGGCGCGCAGTGAGTCCGGGGTGTTCAGTTTTAACGTGAAAGGCGCCTGAGCCATGCTGTACAAACGCAACCCGCAGCTCAACAAAAACGGTGAGCTGATTCACCTGCTGTCCATCGAGGGCCTGCCCAAAAGCATCCTGACCCAGGTGCTGGACACGGCAGCCAACTTTGTGTCAGTGAGTGACCGCGAGGTCAAAAAAGTGCCGCTGTTGCGCGGCAAAAGCGTGTTCAACCTGTTCTTCGAGAACTCCACGCGCACCCGCACCACCTTCGAGATTGCCGCCAAGCGCCTGAGCGCGGACGTGATCAA
>CAZLRQ010000088.1:0-6058 GCA_964562035.1 uncultured Rhodoferax sp.
GGTCCGCGGTGTAGCGGTTGATCATGGAGTCCATGTTGCCCGCGGTCACGCCCCAGAACAGGTTGGGCTTGCCCAGCGCCTTGAAGGCCTCGGCACTGGTCCAGTCGGGCTGGGCGATGATGCCCACGCGAAAGCCCTGCGCTTCCAGCATGCGGCCAATCACGGCCATGCCAAAACTGGGGTGGTCCACGTAGGCGTCACCCGTGACCAGCACGATGTCGCAACTGTCCCAGCCCAGTTTGTCCATCTCGGCCCGGCTCATGGGCAAAAATTTGGAGGTGCCAAAGCGGGCCGCCCAGTATTTGCGGTAACTGGTCAGCGGCTTGGCAGCGCGCGCAAAAAAGGAGACGTCAACAGGGGCGTTCATGGCAGGGCAGACAAGGGAAAAAGGGCTTGAGTGTAAGGTTTTACCCGAATCAGCGCCTATCGAGGGGGTACTCACCACCCGGCCTAAGCGCGCCTCAAAGTGGCAAAAATCGCCCTTGCACCGCACTTTGCTCGCCCAGGCACAGACAGTCCATTACAGCGCGAACCTGGCTGGGGGTGACCTGCAACGCCGCATTGCCCTGCAAGTGGTCGCGCAGATTGGCATAAAACTGCAGGTAGTTGCCGGGCACCGCAGGCGCCGGGCGGGCCACGCGCTGCAGGCCGGTCGGCCCCGCCTCTTGGCGCACCACCTGACCGGGGCGCGGGTCCTGGCCCCAGTCCTGCAAGGCGTCAAGGCGCGGACGGCGACCAGTTTTGAGCACGTCCTCTTGCGGGTCCAGCCCGTATTTGATGAACGAGCCTTCGGTGCCATGCACCACCCAGCGCGGCCCCAACTCAGGCACCAGCGCGCTGGCGTGCAAAATCACACGCAGGCCGGGGTGCGTGCCCTCAAAACGCAATTGGGCGTGAAACCAGTCGTTGGTTTGCGCACCGTCGCGCTGGCGGGCCATGTCCACCATCAGCGCCTCGGGCGCACCAAACAGTTGCAGCACTTGGTCCACCAAGTGGGCGCCCAAGTCAAACCACAGGCCGGAGCCAGGCAAGTTCTGGTCGCGCCAGCGGCCGGGCACTTGCGGGCGGTAGCGGTCAAAGTGTGATTCGACTTGCACCACGCGTCCCAGTTGGCCGCTGGCCAGCACCGCTTGCAGGGCCAAAAAATCAGCGTCAAAGCGGCGGTTTTGAAACACCGTGAGCACCCGGTTTTGGGCAGCCGCCGTGGCCAGCAGGTCGTCGGTTTGCGCCAGGGTCACGGCGCAGGGCTTGTCCACCACCACATGCTTGCCCGCCAGCAGCGCCGCTTTGGCCAGCGGGTGGTGGCTTTCGTTGCTGGTGGCAATCACCACCACATCAATATCCGGGTCGGCCAACACGGCGGATGTGGGCAGCACCCGCACCTGGGGCCAGTCGGCCTGCACGGCGTCGGGCTTGCTGGAGCCGATACAGGCCAGTTGCAGGCCGGGCACGCCGGAAATCAGCGGCGCATGAAAAATACGGCCGGCATTGCCGTAGCCAATCAGGGCCACGCGCAGCGCAGCGCTTTTGTTGTGTGAGGGTGTCAACAGACTGTTCATGCCGCCATCATCCCCCGAAAACAGCGCGCAGCGTTACAACGTGACAACAAGCTGAGAGGCAAAACCGATGCCTCGCCGAGGTGGAGTACGCTATCGCCCCACGATGCTGACACTTGACACCCTGAGCGCTTATTGGTCCAACTCGCTGGTCACGACCAACCTGTTGGTTGCCCTGAATTTGTTGGGCGCCCTGCTGCTGGGCCTGCTGGTGGGCTACGAGCGCTCGTACCACGGGCGGGCAGCCGGCATGCGCACTTATGGTCTGGTGTGCATGGCCTCGGCGGCGCTCACGGTCATTGGCGGCTACCCGGCGGACTGGTTTGGCGGGCATGCGCTGGGCGCGGCTGTTGGCGACCCCACCCGGGTGATTCAGGGCATCGTGACCGGCATCGGCTTTTTGTGTGCCGGCGTCATCATGCGTGAAGGCTTCAACATCAGTGGCTTGACCACGGCGGCCTCGCTCTGGGCGTCGTCGGTCATCGGCATTTTGGTGGGCGTGGGGTTTTATGGCGCGGCCATGCTGCTGGCCCTGCTGTGCGCCATCAGCATGGTCTGGATTTCCAAACTGGAAGCCTGGTTGCCGTCCCGCCAGGCGGTGTTCGTTACCCTGGCTTTTGACCCCGACTTTGTGCCGGTTGAACAAACACTACAAGCCATGACCAGCGCCCGTGGCTATGACATTGCCAATGGCAGCATCAGCATCGCCTGCAAGGCGGGGGCTTATGAATGGACTTTTGTGGCTGTGGCCCGCAGCCGGCACACCATGGGGCCTCTCTCAGAACTGGCCCACTCGCTGGCCCGGTTTGAAGGGGTCAAGAGTTTTAACGTGACTTACGCCCGCAACTGAAGGGAACACGCTGTGCTGCATTTTTTGCCATCCCCCGTGACCGCCCTGGTGGCTGGCCTGCTGCTGGTGCTCAACGCCCTGCTCTGGGTGCCGATATTGCTGGTGGTCGCGCTGGTGAAGCTGTTGATTCCCGTCAAGGCGGTGCGCCTGTTGATCGACCCGGTGCTGCTGCGCATTGCCGAAGCCTGGATTTCGGGCAACAGCGCCTGGATGCGGCTGACGCAACGCACGGTCTGGGATGTACAAGGTGTTGACGGCTTGGCGCCTGATAGCTGGTACCTGGTGAATTGCAACCATCAGTCCTGGGTGGACATTTTGGTGCTGCAACAGGTGTTCAACCGCCGCATACCGCTGCTCAAGTTTTTCCTGAAGCAGCAACTCATTTGGGTGCCGGTGATGGGCCTGGCCTGGTGGGCGCTGGAGTTTCCGTTCATGCGCCGGCACAGCGAGGCGTATTTGGCCAAACACCCCGAAATGCGCGGCAAAGACCAGGCCACCACGCGCAAGGCCTGTGAAAAGTTCGCCTTGATTCCCACCAGCGTGATGAATTTCCTGGAGGGCACACGCTTCACAAAAGCCAAACACGCACGCCAAAACTCGCCCTACCGGCACCTGCTCAAGCCCAAGGCGGGCGGCATTGCGCTGGCGCTGAACGCCATGGGCGACAAATTTCAGGCCATTTTGGATGTGACCATTGTTTACCCGGACGGCACGCCTGACTTCAGCCAGTTTCTGGCCGGCAAGCTCAAGCGCGTGGTGGTGCGGGTGCGCCCGCTGCCGGTACCCCAGCACTTGGTGCAGGGCGACTACGCCAATGACCCGGCGGTGCGTGCCGACTACCAGCAGTGGGTGCAGCGCCTGTGGCAAGAGAAAGACCAGCAGATTGACGACCTGATTTCAGCATCAAATAGGGCTCAAGACCCCGTCCATTCTGCCTGAGTAGCTTTGATTTAGTGAGTGAAAACGCAAGCCCCTCAAACCGGGGCGCAAGCGGTCAGCGCATGTGTTTGAACATCTTGGCCTGAAACGACTCGGTGATGCGCAGCCGCCGCGGGCCGGGCACCAATTCAAATGACTCCCCTGCACTCAGGGTTCCAGGCACGTCCACTGCCAGGTAAAAACCGCAAAAACCACTTTGCGCCATGGCCTTCACCGCGCCGTTGTAGCCCATGGCGGCGTTGAACTTGTAGCAAGGCTCGCGCGGCAAGGTGACCCGCAACGCGCACTGGGCAAACTGCAGCACATCACCCACCCAAACATCGGTTTCCAGCACGCCTGACAGCGTCAGGTTTTCCCCCACCGAGCCGTAGGGCAGTGCCTCGTCAATCAGACCCTGGCCCGCCTGCGCCCGGGCGTTGCGCCAAAACGGGTAGTGCTCGGACGGGTAGGCATACACCGCCTTGTCCAGCCCGCCGTGCACCGACAGGTCAGCCTGCTCGTCGCCCATCAGCCCCAAGGGCATCACGGGCACCGGGCTTGGCGTGGCGACCTTGTGGATGGCGGTGAGCACCGTGCGCCCGTTGATCTGAATGCGGCGCGCAGGCGCCGTCTGGAGGCTGAGAAGCATCGGCATGGTGAAACCCGAAAACATGTAAAACCTTATTTTCACCGCAGTCAAGCCGGGCGCGGCCAGCCAGTGCTGCCGGGTGATGAACGGGGCGGTACATTGACAGAACCCCTGCCAGGGCTGAGAAAAAATAAATAGCCGACCAGACCCCGCGTCAATAATCGCCCGCATGCTGTCCAAACTTCTGCGCCGCCTGATCTTGAGCCAAGCCCTGAGCGGGGCGCTGCTGGGGTGGTTCATCAGCCGCGCCTGGACCGAAACGCCGTGGCAGATTGCCGTCAGCGCGCTGGGCTTGGGGCTGGCCATGCCTTTTCTGCTGATGCTCCTCCTCACAGGCGTTGCGGTGTTGCGCTCACGCCCCCCGGGCGGACATGCGCGGCCGTGGCGCTTGCTGGTGGGCGAGTACGCGGCCAACTGCCAGGTGTTTATCGGGCGCCAGCCCTGGGCGCGGGGGGCGCCGGTGCTCAGCCCCGCCGCTGCCGGGGTGCCGCCCGCTGTGCCGGTGCTGTTGGTGCACGGTTACCTGTGCAACCACCGCGTGTGGGACAGCCTGCTGGGCCCGCTGACCCGCGCCGGGCACCCCGTGATGCGGGTTGACCTGGAGCCACTGTTCACGTCGTTAGACCAATACGCCCCGCTGCTGGCACAAGCGGTGGAGCGCCTGTGCCAGCAAACGGGCGCCAAAAAAGTGACGCTGGTGGGCCACAGCATGGGTGGTCTGGTGATTCGGGCCTGGATGCGCTCCCACGGCGAACAGCGGGTGGCGCGGGTCATCACCCTGGGCAGCCCCCACGCCGGCACCCTGGCCGACCGCCACCCTTTCACCCCCAACGGCAAGCAAATGCTGTGGCACAGCGACTGGCTGCACACCCTGGCCAATGACGAGTCGCCCGCCACGCGCCAGCGCATGCGCTTGGCCTTGAGCCCCAGCGACACCATTGTTTACCCGCAACTTGAGCAGGTGCTGCCAGGCGCACCCGCCACGGTTTTTGAGGACCTGGGCCACATGGAACTGGTCCTGAATGAGCGGGTCATCCGCTGGGTGCTGCAGCAGCTTGAAGACGCGCCAAACGCAGCGCCCGCTGACTGAATTGACCCCTGCAACGCCGCAGATAATGGCGGCCATGATTTCAGCCCCCCAGCCCGTCGCACCCTCTGCGGCCCCCCGCCCCCACTCTTTGCGCGCCCTTTTTTGGGCATTCACCTGGCTCGCCTTGCAGGGCTTTGGCGGGGTATTGGCCGTGGTGCAGCGCGAGCTGGTGGAAAAAAAGAAGTGGCTCACGCGCGAGGAGTTCATTGAAGACTGGGCGGTAGCGCAAATTTTGCCGGGCCCCAATGTGGTCAACCTCTCGCTCATGATCGGCGACCGTTACTTTGGCCTGCGCGGTGCCTTGGTGGCGCTGGCCGGCATGCTGTTGTTCCCGTTGCTGATCGTGCTGCTTCTGGCGGTGGCCTTTGCCGGCGTGGCGGAGTTGCCCGCTGCGCAAGGCGCCCTGCGCGGCATGGGCGCCGTCGCTGCAGGCCTGATTGCAGCCACCGGGTTGAAACTGATTGGCGCCCTGCGCCTGAATGTGATGGGGCAGCCTGCGTGCTGGACCTTGGCGCTAATGACTTTTATCGCCATTGCGCTGTTGCGCGTGCCGCTGGCCTGGGTGCTGGTGGTGGTTGGTGGCGTGGCGTGCGCCTGGGCGTACCGTCAACTGGGGCGATTGCCACGGCAGGGAGCGCCAAAATGACTCTGATTCTGAGCCCTTGGGACTGGCTGGCCCTGTTCGTGCAGTTTGTCTCGCTGTCCCTGCTGGCCGTGGGTGGCGCCATCACCACCGCCCCGGACATGCACCGCTACTTAGTGGACAAGCAGCATTGGCTCACTGAGGGGCAATTCACATCGTCCATTGCGCTGGCGCAGGCCGCGCCCGGGCCCAATGTGCTGTTTGTCGCCCTGCTGGGCTGGAATGTGGGCCTGAACGCCGGCGCCGGCGTGACCAGCGGGCCTTGGGTCTGGGTTTACGGCGGGCTGGGCGTGGCATTGGCCATGCTGGGCATCATGCTGCCCAGCTCCACCCTGACCTTCATGGCCGCGCG
>CAZLRQ010000088.1:6158-9457 GCA_964562035.1 uncultured Rhodoferax sp.
TGGCCATGCTGGGCATCATGCTGCCCAGCTCCACCCTGACCTTCATGGCCGCGCGCTGGGGGCACCAAAACCGGGAGCTGCGTGCTGTGCGCGCCTTCAAGCAAGGCATGGCCCCGATTGTGATTGCGCTCCTGATTGCCACCGGCTGGCTTCTGGCCAGCAGTCAAAGCAACGCACCGGCACAGTGGCCACTGTGGCTGCTGACTGGCGTGACGGCGCTGCTGGTCTGGCGCACCCGCCTGCACCTGCTTTGGCTACTGGGTGCGGGAGGGCTGCTGGGCGCCTTGGGCTGGGTTTAGGCTCACAACAACAGCCAGGTGGCCAAACCCAAAAAGGCGAAAAATCCAATCACATCGGTCACGGTTGTCAGAATCACGCTGCCGGCCAATGCGGGGTCAATGCCCATGCGGTCCAGCACCATGGGTATGGCGACACCCGCCAGTGCCGCGCACAACAGGTTGACCAAAATGGCCACCCCCAGCACGCCGCCAATACCCCAGTCACCAAACCAGGCCACCGCCAACAGCGCAATCACCACCGCCCAAAGCGCCCCGTTCAAAAGGGAAATACCCAGTTCTCGACTTAGCAAGACACGCACATTGCCTTGCTGAATCTGCCCCAGCGCAAGCCCACGAATGACCAGCGTCAGCGTCTGGCTGCCGGCAATACCGCCCATGCTGGCCACAATCGGCATCAGCACGGCCAGGGCCACCAGTTGGGTCAGGGTCGCCTGAAACTGGCCAATGACCCAGGCCGCCAGAAACGCGGTCACCAAGTTAACCCCCAGCCACACCGCACGTCGGCGCGAGCTCACCAGCACTGGGGCAAACATGTCGGCCTCGTCATCCAGACCCGCCATTTGCATCAGCGTGCGGTCCGATTCCTCACGAATCAGGTCCACCACATCATCGACCGTGATGCGGCCCAGCAAGCGGTTTTGCGCATCCACCACGGGGGCGGAGAGTAGATCGCCGTCCTGAAACAGTCGGGCCACATCGGTGTCTGAAGTGTCTGCGGCGATGCCGGCTACGTCGGTTTGCATCACGTCGGCGACGCGCAGCCCCAAGTCGGCAGTCACCAACGCACTCAGGCGCAGCACGCCCTGGTAGTGGCCATTGCGGTCGACCACCATCAACATGTCGGTCTGGGGGGCCAGCGTCTCCAGCAGGCGCAGGTAGCGCAACACGGTGCTGACCTTGACATCAGCCCGAATTTCGGTGGCGTCATCGTTCATCAGGCCGCCCGCCGTGTCCTTGGGGTAGGACAGCATGGATTCCAACTGCTGGCGCCGCTGGCCGCTGGTGGTGTGGAGCAACTGGCTGCCCAAGTCATGTGGCAGGGTCTGAATCAAGTCCACCAGGTCATCCAGCGCCAGGGTTTGCACGGCGGCAATCAGGTCGTCCAGGTCAAGTTGTTGTGCCAGCAATGTGCGAATTTCCTGGTGCAGATAGGTCAGCACCTTGCCGCTGCGCTCGGTGTCCACCATGCTCCAGACCGCTTGGCGCTCTTGCCGGGGCAGCGCCTCCAGCACGCCCGCCACCTTGGCCGGGTGCATGCGCTGCAGCAACTTGCCCACGCGCTTGAGCTTGCCCAGCTTGAGGGCTTGGCGCACCGCATCCAGGTGGTTGACGCCCAAAGACGCCGCTTCGCCCTCCGCTGGCTGCGGTGACTGATCGGTCGTGGCGCCCTCCCCCGAATCGCCGCGCAACTGCGTGCTGAGGTCCAGATTGAGGTGCGCCAGGATGCGACTTTCCCACTCCGGTGCCACTTGCTGCCACAACGCCACGCGCTGTGCGGGTGCCAGGCGCTCCAAAAGGCTGGCAATCTTGGCGGGATGCAGTTGTCCCAGCAGTTTGCGTACCCGCTTATTTTTGCCGTCAGCCAGCGCTTGAATGATCTGCTCACTGGTGGTGAGCGCGCGGCGCTCGTCATCGTCATTGCGGCCCGAACCGTCCTGCGGCGGTATCAAGCTCATGAGCGGCCAAAGAAAATTGCCAACCCGGAGGCGTTAGCGACCATTGCAACCGGCATCAGCGTCAACCCGGGCATCACTATCATTTGCATAAAACGTCCTGAAACAAGGTTTGCATTATCAGCAAGAGTTTTTTGATGAGACCACGTTTGCGACGTGGCAGAACTAGCGCCCTTGGTGAACAACCCCACACGCTGGCGGTCACACGCGCTTGTCTACAGTACGGCCCATGGATTCAATTTCTCAAATGGCGCTGGGCGCCGCCGTCAGTGTGGCGATCATGGGGCGGCGCACCGCCGTCTATAAAGCGGCGCTGTGGGGGGCCGTGGTGGGCACCCTGCCCGACCTGGATGTGCTGGTCGACCACGGTGAGCCCATTGCCAACATGGTGCTGCACCGGGCCGAGAGCCACTCGCTGCTTTGGCTGACACTGGCGTCGCTCCCCTTGGCCGCTGGCGTGGCGCGGCTGCAGGGGCAATGGGCGCTATGGCGCCGCTGGTGGCTGGCCGTTTGGCTGGTGTTGCTCACGCACCCGCTGCTCGATGTGATGACGGTGTACGGCACCCAGCTGGCGCTGCCATTCACCAGCCACCCTTACGGCGTGGGCAGTATTTTCATCATCGACCCGCTGTACACGCTGCCCTTGCTGGTGGGCACGGTTTGGGCGCTGCTGGGAGCCACCAGCGCGCCGGAGGCACGGGGCACGCCGCAGCCTGCAGGGCGAGGTTTGCGCGCCAACCAGATCGGGCTGGCCTTGAGCACGGCTTATCTGGTGTGGGGCGTGGCGGCGCAAGCCCACACCACGCGGGTGGCACAAACCTCGCTCACAGCGCAGGGCATTGCCGCTCCGCAAATTTTGGTCACCCCCGCGCCCTTTAACACCCTGCTGTGGCGTGTAGTGGCCATCTCTGGCACGCATTACTACGAGGGGTTTTATTCGTTGCTGGACGCCGCACCACAGATGACGTTTGACCGGTTCGAGCGGGGCATGGCGTTGGCCCCGGAGTTGCAGGGCAACCTGGGGGCACAGCGTATTCAGAACTTCAGCCACGGTTTTTACAAGCTGCACGAGAGTGACAGCGGCCGCGTGTTCATCACCGACCTGCGCATGGGCCAGGAACCGGCCTACAGCTTTAGCTTTGCCGTCGCCCAGCGCGGCAGTGCCCTGAAGCCACTGGAGCAGCCAGAGCAAATGAGCTTGCGTGTGGACATGGCACGCGGGCTGCCTTGGCTGTGGCGGCGCATGTGGGGCGAGCCGCTGCCGCCACCCCGGTAAATCCGCCGTTAGCGCGGACTTTCGAAAAACAAATAATTGGAGGCGTAGTCA
>CAZLRQ010000089.1:0-3297 GCA_964562035.1 uncultured Rhodoferax sp.
TAGAGGTGGCCAGCCCGTTCAACTACACCACCCAGGGCCAGTTGGTGGTGGTGGAAACCACGGCGGACCCCAAAAATGCCGAGGCCTACACGCGGGAGATGGTCGCTGAGTTGATGAGTGACCTGAGCCGTGTGGCGCGGGGTGCCTTGGCGCTGTTCACGTCGCGCGTGCAAATGAAGGCGGCGGTGGACGCCCTGAGCCCGGCGCTGCAGCAAGTGGTGCTGGTGCAAGGCCAAATGGCGCGCCTGCGCCTGCTGGCCACGCACCAGGCGCGGGTGGAGGCCGGCTTGGCGTCGGTCATTTTTGGACTGCAGTCGTTTGGCGAAGGGCTGGACCTGCCGGGCAAGTTGTGCGAGACCGTGTTCATCGCCAAGCTGCCCTTCAGCCCGCCGTCTGACCCGGTGGAAGAGGCCCGCTCCGAGTGGCTCAAGAGCGTGGGGCGCGACCCGTTTTCTGAACTGGTGGTGCCCGCCACCGGCATTAAATTGCTGCAGTGGACAGGGCGGGCCATTCGCACCGAAGAGGACCATGCCACCGTCATTTGTTACGACAAGCGCTTGCTGCGCTCCACTTTTGGCCGGCGCATGCTTCATGGCCTGCCGCCCTATGCGGTGTCGCGGCGCGTGGGTGGTGTGGTGCAGGCGGTTTAGCGTTGCTTGTATTTCGGGTCAGTGGCCTAAGCTAAACGAAGTTGTTTTACAGAAAGTTTTAAAGTTGGATCGATTTTTAAAAACCGTGTTTAGCCTGATATTCCGTGTGGGCCTGCTCTTGGCTGGTTTGGTGGTGCTGGCCAGTTTGTTGGTGGCCGCGGGCTTGTTGTTGGCGGTGTGGTTGCTGCGTGCGCTCTGGGCCAAGCTCACGGGGCGGCCGGTGCAGCCTTGGGCGTTTCATGTCAACCGGCAGGCCATGTGGAATCGCTTTTACCGCGCCCCCGGTCAAGCGCCAGGCGCTGGCCGCTCGGGGCGAAACGATGCAGATGTCATTGATGCCGACGTGACCGATGTCGAGCCCAAAGCCATCAAGCCGCCCGAGTCTTGAAAATCACTCATTAATCAATAGCTACTCGCGCTTACGCAGCAATGGCTAGAGGTCGATTTGGCTTAAATTTCTGCTCTGGAGCGCTGCAGGGGCGATGCGGCAAAGCGAATCAGGTTGGGCCCTTTGCTGCCGGGTCCGCTCAAGTGTTTGATGAGCAAGCGGTAAGTGTCCAGGTCAAACGCCAGGGCGGAGGCCGTGCTGGTCAGGGCCGCGTCGAGTTCGGCGTCGTCGTGTACCGTGGCCAGGTGACACCATTGGTCAAACACATGAATGTCTGTGCGGCCACTGAGCGCGTTGTGCTCGCGCAAACCCACTTTGCCCGGGTGCGGCCAGACCATCAGTTTTTGCTGGGCCAGTGCCAATTTGAGCCGCAGGTGGTGCAGTTCGGGCCGTTCTTGCCCGCAGCACACGCCTTTGCAGCGCCCAATCTGGTGCGCAAAACAGCGCCCTTTGCCAGACTCCAGTCCCAAGGCCTGCAGGCACAACTGGTGCGTGTCGGCCAGTTCGCGCAGTTGGGTGATGGCCTGGCTTTTGGTGCGGTACACGCCGTACAACTGGCCAAACTGCTGGGGTTGCAGGTCGTCCCCGCGCACCAGGGTCAGCAGTGGCCGGGCTTGGGGCTGCTCGGCCAGACGCCAGGCGCACAGCGTGCGTTCGCGGCGTAACTGGCGGTTGTAGATGGGTTGTTTTTCTTTCACCAGGCGCGCTTCCAGCAGCAGGGCACCCAGTTCACCGGCGGTTTCAATCCACTCGATGCGCCGAATTTCCTGCGCAATGCGCATCTCGCGCGCTTCTTTGCTGGCCGCCTGAAAGTGCGACATCACCCGGCTGCGCAACTGGATGCTCTTGCCGATGTACAGCGGCAGCGGGCTTTCGCCGTAAAACAGGTACACCCCGGCGGACTCGGGAATATCCGCTACATCCGTGTCGAGTTGTGGCGGCAGCGCCGCGCTGCCTTGCAGCAAGGCAAGCGCCTGCTGGCGAACCGGCGCAGCGCCTAATTCCTCTTGCGCCAGTCGCAGCCAGCTTTGCACCACGTCCACATCGCCCATGGCGCGGTGGCGTGCGCTGGTGCTCAGGCCATGGCGCTGCATGATGGCGTCCAGCCCGTGCCCGCGGTGCTGCGGGTACAGCGCCCTGGACAGGCGTACGGTGCACAGCGTTTTAACCCGCAGCGCAATGTCCATGCGGGCCAGCTCATTGAGTAAAAAGCCGTGGTCAAACCGCACGTTGTGCGCCACCAGCACAGCGCCGTCCAGCAGCGCCAGCAAACGGCCGGCCACCTCGTCAAAACCGGGCGCCTCACGCACCATGGCGTTGCTGATGCCAGTGAGTTGCTCAATGAACGCGGGAATGCTGGTGCCGGGGTTGACCAGGCTGCTCCAGCGCGCCACCTCCACGCCGTCTTCCACACGCACCGCGGCAATCTCGGTGATGCGGTCGCGCACCGGGTTGCCCCCAGTGGTCTCCAGGTCAAGCAATACGTAGCTGGGCAGCATGCTATTTGACGCCGGGCTCGCTCATTGGCAGTGAGGCGTCAAACGATGTCAATCGCATGAATGCCAAATTGACCGGTGCGGCGGTCCGAGAAAAATCGGTCTAAAGTTTCTTTGACGGTTTTGAAGGCAATCTCGTCCCAGGGAATCTCGTGCTCTTCAAACAGGCGCGCTTCAATGGTTTCGTGGCCTGGGTCAAATTGGTCGCTGAGCAGGCGCGCCCGGTAAAACAGGTGCACTTGCCCCACACGCGGAATGTTCACCAGGGAAAACAGGCCTTCCATTTCGAACTCGGCACCGGCTTCTTCCACCGTTTCGCGCGCCGCGCCTTCAGCGACCGTTTCGTTGAGCTCCATGAAGCCCGCCGGCAGCGTCCACTTGCCCCAGCGCGGTTCAATGTTGCGCTTGCACAGCAAAATTTTCTCACCCCAGTAGGGCACTGTTCCCACCACATTGAGCGGGTTTTCGTAATGAATGGTGTGGCAAGCACTGCACACCGCGCGCTCCTTGGTGTCCCCATCGTCCGGAACGCGGTAGGTCACGGCGGTGCCGCAGTTTTTGCAGTGTTTGATGGGAGGGCGAAGCATGATTCAAGTGTAATTTGAAACAAATAACCCCCGCCGCTGCGATTGCCCGGCTCAGGCCACCTTCAAGGTCAGTGGCGTCAGCCCGGTCACGCTGCCGCTCAGGGTGTCGCCCCGGTTGACCGCGCCCACCCCGGCTGGGGTGCCGGTAAAAATCAGGTCACCGGGTTGCAGCGCCC
>CAZLRQ010000089.1:3397-9348 GCA_964562035.1 uncultured Rhodoferax sp.
GCGCCCACCCCGGCTGGGGTGCCGGTAAAAATCAGGTCACCGGGTTGCAGCGCCCAGGCGGTTGAGAGCTGCTCAATGGTTTCGCTGATGTTCCAGATCAGTTGCGCAATCTGGCTGCGCTGGCGCTCCTGACCGTTCACGCTCAAGTCAATATCGGCTTGGGTGATGTCACCGGCTTGCGCTGCCGGGGTGATGGGGCCGATGGGCGCCGAGGCGTCAAACGCCTTGCCAATGCACCAGGGGCGACCTTGCTTCTTCATGTCGTTTTGCAGGTCGCGCCGGGTCATGTCCAGCCCGACGGCGTAGCCAAAAATATGGTGGGCAGCGTCTGCCGCCTTGATGTTTTGGCCACCCAAACCAATGGCCACCACCAGCTCGATTTCATGGTGCAGGTTGTGCGTGAGGCTGGGGTAGGGCAGGGTGCCAACCTCACCCGCGTTCACCACCACCAGCGCGTCAGCCGGCTTCATGAAAAAGAAGGGCGGCTCGCGGCCGGTGTGGCCCATTTCTTTGGCGTGTTCTTCATAGTTGCGGCCGACGCAGTAAATGCGATGCACCGGAAACTGGGCAGCACTGCCCACCACGGGCACAGTCACTGGGGGCGCGGGGTCAAAAACATAGCGCATGGCGCTGCCCTCAAGCCGATTTGGTGACCAGGTCAAAGTGCTCGACCACAGGCGGGCCGGCAAAAAACGGGCCCACAATGGCGCGCCACTCGGCAAATGCCGCGGACTCCCGGAATCCCACGGTGTGATCCTCCAGCGTGGCCCAGAAAATTTGAAGGATGTAGCGCTCGGGGTTTTCAATGCCTTTGTTGACCTTGAAGCCTTGAAACCCTTTGGCGTGGGCAATCACGGTCTTGAGTCCGCGCTCAATGGCCTCGTCAAAAGCGGCATTTTGGCCGGGCTGAATGCGAATGTCGGCTAGTTCAAGAATCATCAAAATCTCCTGGGTGTAGGGCTGCAGAAATGAGCGGCTTGAAGTCTAACGCCCTGTGGCAAGCCAAAAATCGACGCCAGGCGGGTGCGTTATGCTGGATGCACATGAAAACCGAAAACTTTATCCCCGGCAAAGACGCCTCGCTTGAATCCACCGTCAACACCCTGCAATCCAAGCTCCAGGCACTGGGTTTTCACATTGAGGAGATGTCGTGGCTGAACCCGGTGGACGGCATTTGGTCTGTGCACATTCGGGACCGCGATTGCCCGCTGCTGTTCACCAATGGCAAGGGGGCCACCCGACTGGCTTGCCTGGCCAGCGCGCTGGGCGAGTTTTTTGAGCGGTTATCCACCAACTATTTCTGGACCCACTATTACCTGGGCCCTGACGTGGCCGACCGGCCCCATGTGCACTACCCGCAAGAGCGCTGGTTTGCGCCCGGCAAAGACGGCGCCTGGCCCACCGGCTTGCTGACGCCGGGGTTGCAGAAGTTTTACAACCCCAACGGCATTGATGCCAAGAGCCTGGTCGAGTTCAACTCCGGCAACGTGGAGCGCGGTATTTGCGCCGTTCCGTACGTGCGAGAGCGCGACGGTGTGGCGGTGTATTTCCCCGTCAACATCATTGGCAACCTGTACGTGAGCAACGGCATGTCCGCCGGCAACACCAAGCTGGAGGCCCGCACGCAAGCGCTGTCCGAGATTTTTGAGCGGCATGTGAAGGGCCGCATCATCGGGGAAGGCATTTGCCTGCCCGATGTGCCTGAGTCGGTGATGGCGCGCTACCCGCGCATTGCGGCCGGCATCAACGCCCTGCGCGCTGCCGGTTTTGGTATTTTGGTGAAAGACGCTTCGCTGGGTGGCGAGTACCCGGTCATGAACGTGACCTTGCTCCACCCCGAAGACCAGGGTTGCTTTGCCAGCTTTGGCGCGCACCCGCGGTTCGAGATTGCGCTGGAGCGCGCACTGACCGAGCTGCTGCAGGGCCGAGCGCTGGACTCGCTGGCCGGCTTTCCGGCCCCGGGTTTTGACCTGGAAGAAACCGCCAGCGCGACCAACATCGAAATTCACTTTGTCGACTCCAGCGGTGTCATTCACTGGAAATTTCTGGGTGACGTGCCGGACTACGACTTTGTGGACTGGAACTTCAGCACCACCACGGCCGAGGATTACGCCTGGGCCGTTGACCGCATCCACAAAGACAAGCTCGACATTTATGTGGCCGACTTCACCCACTTGGGCGTTTACGCGTGCCGCATTCTGGTGCCGGGCATGTCAGAAATTTACCCGGTGGACGACCTGGAGTTCGAGAACAACAGCGTTGGCAACGACATTCGTGAAGCCATCCTGAACCTGCCCGACCTGGACGACCAGGAGTGTTCGGACTTGCTTAACACCCTGAACGAGTCGTCTTTGGCCGATCAGCGGCCGGTGGCTGCGGTGATTGGCCTGGCGGCAGACGCCGGCTCCTTCTGGAGTGATCTGCGCGTGGGCGAACTCAAAACCATGCTGGCGCTGGCCATTGGTGACGAAGCCGCCACTTTGGAGGGGTGTGATTGGGTGCGCCATTTCGCTCACACCAACCCGCAGCGCCGCAGTGTTTACGCCTGCATCGAAAGCATCATCAATCTGGCAGACATGGGTGACACCGGGCCTTATCTGAGCGCCTTGCGCCACCTGTATGGTGCTGGCGCCGTGGCGCAGGCCCATGCGCTCATCATGCAAACCGACCGGTTCATGGGCCTGGACGCCCCCGGTCTGATGCTGGACGGCTGCCAGATGCACCACAAGCTGTTGGCCGCTTACGACAAGGTCCATGCCCGCGCTGCCGCCTGACGTGGTTGGTTCGACCCGCCCGAACCCCGACTGGTTGGTGCCGCGGTGGCCGGCGCCGGCCAACGTGCACGCGGTGTGCACCACCCGCGCCGGCGGTGTGTCCAGCGCGCCTTATGACACCCTGAATCTGGGTGACCATGTGGGCGACAACCCGGACTGCGTGTCCGCCAACCGGGCCCGGCTGCAAACCAGCCTGGGCGCTCAGCCGGTTTTCCTGTCGCAGGTGCACGGCACCGAGGTCGTTGAACTCAACCGCCACACCGCGCACGGCAGGGCGGCAGATGCCAGCGTCACCGATCAGCCCGGCTTGGCCTGCACCATCATGGTGGCTGATTGTCTGCCGGTGCTCTTTACCAATACCAACGGCACGCTGGTGGCGGCGGCACACGCAGGCTGGCGCAGCTTGTTGGGGCAAAACGGGCACGGTGTGCTGGAAGAGGTTTTTAAGCGTTTTAATGCTCTAGCCCCCGTCCATACTGGACCTGTAGCTATTGAAATAGTAGCTTGGTTGGGCCCCTGCATTGGGCCGCAGGCATTCGAGGTGGGCGATGAGGTGCGCGCGGCGTTTGTTGCCGCCGATGCCAAGGCGCTGGATTGTTTCAAGCCCAAAGGGCCGGGCAAGTGGCTGGCTGATCTGCCGGGACTGGCGCGTCAGCGCTTGCAGAATATGGGCATCAGCCAGGTCTTTGGCAACGACGGTCACCCGGACTGGTGCACCGTGAGCCAGCCTTCACGGTTCTTTTCTTACCGGCGCGACGGCGTCAGCGGCCGCATGGCCGCCTGCATCTGGCTGGGCTGAACGCATGGCTGACAACTCCGCCGCCTCTTTGGCCTTGATGGCACGGCGGCGCGATGGAGCCCCCATCACATACACCACCAGCCCGACCGGCGCCAAACCGTAAAGCACAAACGTAATGATCGCCCCCAGCAGCGTTCCCGTTGAACTATTGGCCTCGACCACGGCCATCATCACGGCAACATACAACCACGCGATAGGAACAATGTACATAGTGAAAAAAGTTAGGGGGGCGCAGCGCCAATGTCAGGATTTCGAGGGTATAAATCCCAGACACTTAAGCCCATAGCAACAGCGGATAACAAAGAGGACACAACATGAAGCCGGATTCTTCCGAATTGTGGTCGCAAACGGCCCAGGCATTTCAACAGACTTTAAGCGACAACTGGGCCAAGGCCTTTGAGTCCTTCAAGAACATGGACATTGGTGCCGCTGGCGCCGGCCTGAGTGCCCCCACCGCCCAGTCACCCAAGATCAGCTTCGCGCCCGAAAAGCTGCAGGCCTTGCAGAAGCAATACCTGGACGAGGCGACAGCGCTGTTTGCCCAGGGCTGCAAACCTGCCAAGCCTTCGGACCGTCGCTTTGCAGCCGACGCCTGGGGTGCTAACCCGATGGCTGCCTTTTCGGCAGCGGCGTATTTGCTGAACTCGCGCACCCTCATGGGCATGGCTGAAGCCGTTGAGACGGACGAGAAAACCCGCGCCCGCATTCGTTTTGCGGTTGAGCAGCTCACCGCTGCGTCGGCCCCCAGCAACTTCATGGCGCTCAATGCCGAGGCGCAGCAAAAAGCCATTGAAACCAAAGGCGAGAGCATCGCCAAGGGCATTCAGAACCTGTTGCACGACCTGCGCCAGGGCCATGTGTCCATGACCGACGAGAGTTTGTTTGAGGTCGGTAAAAACGTGGCCACCACCGAGGGTGCCGTGGTGTTTGAGAACGATCTGTTCCAGCTCATTGAGTACAAGCCGCTGACCGCCAAGGTCTACGAGAAGCCGTTTTTGCTGGTGCCCCCGTGCATCAACAAGTTTTACATCCTTGACCTGCAGCCGGAAAACTCGTTCATTCGCTATGCCGTGGCCCAAGGTCACCGCACGTTTGTGGTGAGCTGGCGCAACCCCGATGCCTCGCTGGCTCAAAAAACCTGGGACAACTACATTGAAGATGCCGTCATCAAGGCCATCCATGTCACCCAGGACATCACCGGCGCCGACAGCGTCAACACCCTGGGCTTCTGCGTGGGTGGCACCATGTTGGGTTCCGCGCTTGCCGTGTTGGCGGCGCGCGGCGAAAAGCCCGTGGCCAGCGCCACACTGTTGACCTCCATGCTGGATTTCTCGGACACGGGCATTCTGGACATCTTCATTGACGAAGGCTTTGTCAAATACCGCGAAAAAGAAATGGGCCAAGGCGGGCTGATGAAAGGGCAAGACCTGTCCAGCACTTTCAGTTTTCTGCGCCCCAATGACCTGGTCTGGAATTACGTGGTGGGCAACTACCTCAAAGGCGAAACCCCGCCGCCGTTTGACCTGCTGTACTGGAACAGCGACTCCACCAACCTGCCAGGCCCGTTTTACGCCTGGTACCTGCGCAACACTTACCTTGAGAACAAGTTGGTCAAGCCCGGCAAGGCCGTCGTTTGCGGTGAGAAGATTGACCTTGGCAAGCTTGACATGCCCGTCTACATCTACGGCTCACGTGAAGACCATATCGTGCCCATCGGCGGAGCCTACTCATCGACCCAGTATTTGCCAGGCAAAAAGCGTTTTGTCATGGGCGCGTCGGGCCACATTGCCGGGGTGATCAACCCACCCGCCAAGAACAAGCGCAGCCACTGGATCCGTGAAGACGGTAAATTTCCCGCCACCCACGCCGAATGGCAGGCGGGCGCCACCGAGCACGCCGGTAGCTGGTGGACGGACTGGTCAAACTGGCTGGCCGACCAGGCTGGCAAGCAGGTCGCCGCACCCAAGGCCTTTGGCAAGGGCAAGTACAAGGCCATCGAACCCGCACCGGGCCGTTATGTCAAGGCCAAGGCCTGAATTCATTCGTTAATTAATTTTTCACACCAAGCAGGAGACCATAAAAATGGAAGACATCGTCATCGTTTCAGCCGCCCGCACCGCCGTTGGCAAATTTGGCGGCACGCTGGCCAAGACGCCGGCCCCCGAGTTGGGCGCAGCCGTCATCAAAGCCTTGCTGGCTCGTACCGGCCTTGGGGTCGACCAGATTGGTGAAGTCATCCTGGGCCAGGTGCTCACCGCCGGTTCCGGCCAGAACCCCGCCCGCCAGTCCGTCATCAAGAGCGGCCTGGCCAAGGAGACACCCGGCCTGACCATCAACGCCGTCTGCGGCTCGGGCCTGAAGGCCGTGATGTTGGCGGC
>CAZLRQ010000090.1:0-7289 GCA_964562035.1 uncultured Rhodoferax sp.
CGGACCAACGGGCGGGGCGGGTGGCACTGCCTGCCCGTTGGGCGCGGTTTGCGGCAGGCGATTCAGCAAATCCAGCAGGGGATCGGCGGCACTGTCTGGCGGCAACGCGGGCTCCGGTTCGGTCACCGGCGCCTGGGGGGGCTCGGGTTCAAGCACCTCTTCAGCCGGTTCCGTCAGGGCGGGTGGAGCGTCTGGCGGGGCGGCGGGCTCCGGCGCGGGCTCGGGGGTCAGCAGCCCCTGCGCCCAGTCGCGCAGGCGGCCCAGCAGGGGGCCGAACAGGCTGGTGTCGGGCGGGGCCTCAAAGCGCACGCGTGGGTCGATCAAACGCGCGCGCAGCGCCTGGGCGGTGATGTCGCCCACGATGGGCAGCGCACTGCGGGCACCCTGGCCCCAGTAGTCGCTGCGCAGCGTCACGCGACCGTCATTGAAGCCGACCCAGGCGCCGCTCACCAGTTCAGGGTGCATCAAAATAAACCAACCGTCGGCGTTGTCTTGCGTGGTGCCGGTCTTGCCCGCCACATCGGCCCGAATACCAAAGCGGCTGCGAATGGCCGTGCCGGTGCCCCGGTTGACCACGCCGCGCAGCGCGTCCAGCAAGGTGTAGTTGGCTTGGGGTGACAGCGCAGCTTCGGGTTCTGCTCGCGCGAATTCGGCCAGCACTTCGCCCTGGCGGTTTTCAATGCGGGTCACCAGCACGGGCGGCAAGTAGGCACCGCCATTCGCCAGGGTGCCGTAGGCGCTGACCATCTCTTTCAGGGTGACCGGGCTGGTGCCCAGCGCCAGCGAAGGCACGGCGTCCAGCGGACTCTGGCGCACGCCCATGGCGCGGGCCAGTCGGGCCACGCGATCGGGGCCGACCGACTGCATGAGTTGCGCGGTGATGGTGTTTTTGGAATACGCCAGGCCGTCTTGCAGGCTCATCGTGCGGCCACTGGGCGGTCCGCCATCGGTGGGGCGCCAAATTTCACCGCCGCTCAATGCAATTTCTACGGCCTGGTCAACCAAGGTGTCGTCGGGGCTGGCGCCTTGCTCAAAGGCGGCGCCGTACACAAAGGGCTTGAAGGTGGAGCCGGGTTGCCGGCGGGCCTGCTGCACATGGTCAAACGGGTCCTGGGCAAAGTCGCGGCTGCCGACCCAGGCGCGAATGTGGCCGTTGCGCGGGTCCAGCGCCATGAAGCCGGCCTGCACCCGGGTTTTTTGCTCGCGCAGTTGGCGCATGAAGGCCGCGTCCGCCATGAGCAGGCGCAGCACGTCATCGGCGTTTTGTCCGGCTTGCAGGGCGGTCCGGTACTCGGAAGATTCGCGCACAAAGGCCTGTACCAGCGCACTCTCAGGCCCCCAGACCGATGACGGACGCCAGGCTGCATCGGCCACACGTTGCAACTGGCGGCCCTGGCGTGCCACCGCCTGGCTGGCAATGCTTTGCAGGCGGGCGTCCAGCGTGGTGTAAACCACCAGGCCATCGGTGTAGATGTTGTAGTCGTTGCGGTCCGCCCAGTCGATGAGCCAGGGGCGCAACTGCTGGGCAAAGTGCGGCGCGGGGCCGGTGGGCTCGGTCTGGCGTTCAAAGTCAAGGCGCAGGGGGCGCTTTTTCAACGTCTCAAAACGCGCCGCGCTGAGCTGCTCGCGCTTGACCATTTGTGACAACACAATGTTGCGCCGCTGCAGTGCGCGCTCAGGGTTGAGCACCGGGTTGTAGTAACTGGTGCCCTTGAGCATGCCCACCAGCGTGGCGCTCTCCAGCACGTCCAGTTGGGCCGCACCCTTGTCAAAGTAGGTGCGCGCGGCCATCTCGATGCCGAAGGCGTTGTACAGAAACGGCACGGTGTTGAGGTAGGTCTCCAGAATTTGCGGCTTGGAGTAGAGCGCTTCAATCTTGAGCGCGGTGATGGCCTCCTTGAGCTTGCGGTTGAGGGTGGGCGCACGGCCCACCTCTTCGGGGTACAGGTTGCGCGCCAACTGCTGCGTGATGGTGGAGCCGCCCTGGCGCTCCCCGGACAGCGTGCTCAAAGCGGCAGACGCCGTGCGCCGCCAGTCCAGGCCAAAGTGGCTGTAAAACCGGTGGTCTTCGGTGGCCACCAGCGCACTCACCACCGACGGGGCAATTTGGTCCAGCGGCACCCAGGCCCGGTTGGCCCACTTGTACTCGCCCAGCAGCTTGCCGTCCGCCGAGAGCAGGCGCGCCGGCTGCTCCTGGCGGGCCTTGCGGATGTCGCTGATGGCCGGGGTGAGCGGAATCAGCACCAGCACGTAGAGTAAAAACAGCGCCGGCACGGCCGCCAGCGCCCACCCCGCCTCACGCCGGGTAGGGCGGCGCAGGCGGTTGAGTTGACCGACAACAAAACGCTGGACTTGCGGGATTGAAATCACGCAAATCCCCAGCGGAAATGCCGGCCTGGCGTCTTATGGCGTTTTGAATAGTTTTTTGGCAATTTGATCCGCTTTTTCTTTGCTCTTGCGATCAGTGTCTGCCAGCTCAACGGGGCTGGCTGCAGCCCGACTGCAGCGTGCGGACAAGCGCTTGAAGTTTTTACTGCAGTTTTGCGCCATGCGCTTGGCTTCGTCCCAGCCACTGGTTTCCCCATAGAAACGAATGGCCTGCGGCCAGGCCTCCTCGGCATTCTGAAAATAGGCCAGTCCCCGCTCCATGACTTTTTTGGCAGCCACCGTTTGTCGCGTGTCCTTCAGTTTTTCGCTGCGCTCCTGGTAAGTAATCCAGGCGCGATCAGGCTCTGACTGGAAATTGGCCTCCAGCACCAGTCCTGGATCTACTTTTTTACGGCTGTTGGCCACAGGCTGCGCGTTCATGACCGTGTAGAGCGCAAACAGGGGTACCGCATGGGTCGCCGTTGCACCTTTGGTTGCTTGTCTGGCCAGGTCCATGGCCTTGGGGTCCTTGGGCGCCGCAATGGCCTTGAAGGCCTGCGCGTAGTTGCTCAGAAGAGCGGCTGTTCGCTTGTCCTGCAAGGTTTTTTGCAGCGGCTTGATGGCCGGCTCTCTTTCTGCTTGAAGTTCCGGGAACGGCTCCAGGGTCACAGCCAAGGCGTCAATACGTTCAACGATGGGAGGATGGTCACTGCGAAACTTTTCTGCGACCTTGCTCATATCAAACGCGACTTGCTGCAACGCAGAATTCAGGTTGCCATTGAGTTCACCACTGGATTGGGCCAGTGATTGGCTGACGGCATTGTTGTTGGCGCCCGGGTTTTGGCGCGCGGCGTTGTCCATGGCCTGCTGCCGGATGAGTTGCAGCATTTTTGCCTGCTGCTCTTTTTCGCGCTGCTCGTTGCCGTCCTCCCAACTCGCCTGGCGCTCCAGAAAAGCCTTCATGCCATGCTCGTAGGCATAGCCCAACTTCAGCGAGATGTTGAGTCCGAAGTCATCGGCCGCACGCTCTTGAGAGCGGCCGTAGAGCGTCGTCACCAACCCACGGCCGAGTTGGTAAGCGGTCGCAAGGCTATCAACGTCAGTCCAGCCTGTGGCTTGAGCCGTCTTGTTGACCACCGCCACGCCCAAGGCCAGAAAGCCTGCCGCTGTGTCGGCATCTGCGACTGCACCTTCGAGTTGGTGATAGTGCAGGTAAATATGCCCAAACTCGTGGCTGAGCAGGGCCACGATCTCGTCTTCGCTTTGTGCGGAAGTGACCCACGGCAGTGAGATATAAATATTGCCAGCCCCGGTGGCATAAGCCTGCAACGCGTCGCTGGCCAGGATGTGCACGCCACCCGGCCAGTTGGCGACGCCGGCTTGGGCTTTGATGCGGCTGTAAAGGCCGTCCAGATAGCGCTTGATCTCGGGCGAATTCACCAGGCCAAAGCCTCGCGCTCGCTGGTTGATGACATCTTGCGCGCCATCAGGCCAGGTTCGCTCGCTGGGCGGCGCCAGCGGTGCAGTGGGATGCGGCTTGGGGGCGCCGATCTGGTTCAACAGGGGTACGGAGGCCAAGCTCTTGGGCATGGTTTCGCAGCCGGCCAGAAGGGTCAAGGTCAAGGCAAGGGCAGTGACCTGTAGCTTGCGCCAGCGGCGTGCCAGGCAATTATTTGCACGCATCTTTACCAGCTCCTGGCGTCGCGATGGTGGCGCCTACGGCCGCATGGGCCGAGGTACCGCAGCCTGCGGTGTTGTCACGGCTGATACGCACCTGCAGCCCGCGCAACCAGTAGTCATGACCACCAATGCTCACTTTGTGGTAGCCCGTTTGAGTGGCTTGAATGTTGAGGGGCAGACCAGCGTCGCCCACAGAAACCTGGCGCACAGGCTGTGCTGCGCCGGGCTGCTCGTACAGATCAAGGCTGGTGCGGCTGCTGGGACTGGGCGCAACGACCTTGTCTTGGGCCATAACGCCCGAGGCGGGCAGCACAAGGCAGGCGATTAAAAAACCGGTGGTGAACTTCATAAATTTCCTTGGGGTGTGACAGCAAAAATGATCTTAACTATTGTGGTTATTCGGTCTTATATCTGCCGAAACCGACTTGCCAGCGATGAAGGATCGTATCTTGTCCATATAGTCCAACCCTTCTGCCAGCAGCGTCATGCCAACCAGCTCGACAACGGGCAGCATGCCAATCCGGAACCAGGTTTGCAGCACACCGATGAACAGCAGTGAGACCGCTATTTGCAGCCAAATTTGCATCAGCCAGGTCACTGACGAACCAGCGAATTTCGTTATTTTTTGAAGCCGATAACTGGCATCAGGAACGGGCTCGCCACAAAGCATTCGAAACCAGTTGAAGCGGCGCGCGAAGTCGCTTGATAAAACGGCACCTCTGACGAAACTCACCGTCTTTTGCTTCAAAGACAGCCAACCCTGATGCACCAGGAAAACAACAAAAATGACCAGCAAACCCGGTACCAGCAAGGTCAACGAGGGTGGCAAGGTCCACTCAGCACTCAGCTTGTAAGCCCCCTTGTAAGTCAGAAGGTTGTCCAGTGCCATCGCGTGCATGTGAATGCCGGGAATGATGCCGTGCACCGGAGAATCGGCAAAGTCGTTGTAGCCCGGCACGTGAGCCCCCACCATGACATAACGACCCGCCAGGTAGGGCGCGAGATCGGCCTCAGGCATTTCGCCCAATTGCGCCATGGATAGCGTCTGGTGGTAGGGGCACAAGGGTGGGCGTGCCTCGCCTGCCCAGAGCTGGCGCAGCACGCCCGGAATAAGCATTTGGTAATCACGCTGACCCACGCGACAGTTCTGCAGACGGTCTGGCAGGTGGGTTTGCGGTACCGAGTTGTGCCCCCAGACCAGTGCCATGGGGACCGTCTCTTCACCCAAGTCGATGTGGGCTACGTCTTGCACCATCGACATGGCAGCGCTACGGTAGGCCGGGGCACCTTGGGAATCGCTGCTGGGGCCAGGCTGCCAGCCATCGTCTGCCCAATGTCGGCTGAGCTGGTAGCTCCAGGCCAGCCCATCCAACGGGTCAGGCACGTAATCCACGCCCACCAGGGTGAAGCAGTCGGCCGGCTGGCCTGGCTTGTCAGCGCGCAGACCAGACCGCACCCGCAACTGCCCGTTCTCAGGGGAAGGCAATGCCGCCAGAAACACGGGCACCCGGTACTCATTTTGAATGGTGCAAAGTGCCTGCTGCAAGCTGGCCACAGTGGGGTCGTCGCGCTCTTGCCCAAAGGTAATGTCCAGCATGATCGCCTTGGGCCGCGCGCCAGGGTCTGCGGTGAGGCGAAGAAGCCAGTCCGCATGGTCCTGGTAGCTGATGGGCCAGGCACTGCCGGTGGCTTTGAGGTACTGGTGGTCGTACAGGACCACCGTGATCTGGTCCCGCGCCTGTGCCGGGTAGCTGAACTGCGCGGTCAGCGGCGCCTGCATGCGGGCCAGGAAACGTGTGACCGCCATGCCACTGGCGTTGAGCTTGTCACCCACCCAAAGCATGGTGAAAGACACCACAACCAGGATCAAAAAAGACCCGCCTAACTGAAGTAGGCGCCTCCCCATTTTTTCTTTTTTCATACTGCGAGCTATTGAATTTTGCGCGACCGCGCTACACCTCAGCAGTCTATCCGGTGCCATTCGCTCCAATGGGTGCCGGTTCAAATCCAGAATACCCACCATGCCCACCCACCCCATCCTGCAAATCAAGCCCCTCGGTTTTACCTGGGACACGCTCGACCCTTTCCTGTTTTGTGCTTACCACGATGACGCTTACCCGCAGGGCAACGCACAGCTCGGGCCCAACGCCTCGCTGGCAGGGCGCGACTTGGGCCAGGACTTCAGCCGCAAGGATGGCTGGAGCATGTACCACGGCCAGACCGTGCCCGGCTTTCCGGCGCACCCGCACCGCGGCTTTGAGACCGTGACCATTGTGCGCAAGGGTCGCATTGACCACGCCGACTCGCTGGGCGCCGCAGCGCGTTTTGGCGACGGCGATGTGCAGTGGGTGACCGCGGGCGCCGGCATTGTGCATTCGGAAATGTTTCCGTTGCTGCAGGCTGATGCCGCCAACCCGCTGGAACTGTTTCAGATCTGGCTGAACTTGCCAGCGCGCCACAAAATGGCCCAACCTCACTTCACCATGTTCTGGGCTGAAGCCATGCCGCGCCAGACCCACACCGACGCGCAAGGTCGGCACACAACCATTGCGGTCATTGCAGGGCGCCTGCAAGACGCTGCCACCACGGCACCGGCCGTCATACCGCTGGCCCCGCCACCCGACTCATGGGCCGCCCAGGCAGAAGCCGATGTCGCCATCTGGACGCTGCGCATGGCGCCCGGCGCCACCTGGACGTTGCCGGCCGCCACCGGTCAAGGCACGCGGCGCAACTTGTACTTTTTCAAAGGGAAGGCTGTGTCCATCGAAGGTCAGTCTGTTCACCAGCATGGCGCCATCGAATTGCGGGCCAATGCGGCGGTAACACTGCGCAACAGCGACGCGAATGAGGCCGAATTTCTGCTGCTGCAAGGCTGCCCCATTGGCGAGCCGGTCGCGCAGTACGGCCCGTTTGTCATGAACACCAAGGCCGAAATTTCGCAGGCCATTGCCGACTACCAACGCACCCAGTTCGGGGGCTGGCCATGGCCTGACGCGGCGCCGGTGCATGGCGTGGACCCGGCACGCTTCGCCCGGCACCCCGATGGCCGGGAAGAGCGGCCTTGATCATATGCCGCGTGGTCTGCACGGCAGGTGTGTGCTTCATTAGCCGCCCGCAAAATCCTGCACCATGCGACCGTACCAGCGCAAATCCTCGTGCCACAGTTGGGGCCGACGGTCGATGTCATCCGTCACGGTTTGCAGCAGGTGGCCTTCTGGCCCCATCTTGTAGTCAAACTTCAC
>CAZLRQ010000090.1:7389-9154 GCA_964562035.1 uncultured Rhodoferax sp.
AATTTCCACACCAAATCGGCCGCTTGGTGATGGCCCATGAAAATGGCATCGTCAAACTTGAAGTCGCCCGCGGCGGTCTTCACCACCCGGTTAAACGGGTCCAACTCTTTCACACCGGCGTTGGGCACGTAGGTGATGGTGTCATGGTACAGGTCCTCAAACGCCAGGCGGTAGCCGCCGCCAATGGGCGAGATGCGCGGCTTGGGGTCCAAAATCAAAATCTTGGCAGGGATTTTGTTGCGCTGAAAGTAAGACGCCATCAAACACGCCCGCTCGTAGGGCGAGGGTGGGCAACGGTGCGGCGGCGGCGGCAAGGTCATCACGATCGTGCCGCCCTTGAACGACTTGATCTTTTGCTTGAGCGCCAGATGTTCGGCACTGGGAATGTACGCGCTTGAGTAGTGCGTGTGCGTGTACGACATCGCCTGCCGATCATTGCCAAACCAGGGCTCATACGACACCCGAATGCCAGCAGACACCACCAACCAGTCATAGTCGACATAACCTTGCGCGGTGTGCACACGCTGCTTGTCGCGGTCAATGTCGGTGATTTCGGTTTGAACGTAGATATAGCCAAAGCGCTTGGCCGCGGCGGTGTACGAGTGCATCAAAAACGAGGTGTCCACCACGTCCACCAACCATTTGTTGCTGAGCGGGCAGGACCAAAAAATGGGATTCTTTTCGAGCAGCACCACCTCCAAATCTGGCGCGGTGTCACGCAAGTGCCTGGCGGTCGCCAAGCCGCCCCAGCCGCCCCCCAAAACAAGCACGCGGCGCTTTTTGCCTTTGGGCATCAGCTCGGTCGTGGGTGAAAAAAGAAAAGGCTGGGCCAGGGCAGACAGGGGTGCAGCAGAAAGCGCACCCCAACCTGCCGCGCCCTTGATGAGGGTGCGACGCGTGGTGGTCATGAAGAGACTCCGATCAATAGTGGGAAAACCTGTCGGCGCATACAAGGAGTTTGGCTCCAATGCCTCGAAGGCAGGTCACTCAAGGTGAGGGAGAAATCTTACGTCAAGACTGGGCTGACCCGCGTGCCCTCATGTGAGGCAAGCCTCAATGGGTAATAGGGCGCGCGGCACGTTTACAGCCAGGACTTGACCGAAGCCACCACCGCGTCGGTGGAGATGCCGTAGCGGTCATGCAATGTGGGCAATGCACCAGCGTCCAGAAAGGTGTCTGGCAAAGCAATCTGACGGAAAGTCGGGTGCACCCCCGCGCGCATCAGCACCCCGGCCACGGCTTCACCCAGGCCGCCGATGGTGCTGTGGTTTTCGGCCACCACCACCAGCCGGCCTGACTTGGCCGCCTCGCGGGCTATTGCCTCGGCGTCCAGGGGCTTGAGCGTGGGCACGTGCAGCACGGCGGCGTCCACGCTGTCGCGTTGCAGCGCCTGGGCGGCTTCCAGCGCGCGCATGGTCATGAGGCCGGTGGAGATGAACAACACGTCGCGCCCGTCCCGAATGATCTTGGCCTTGCCCAGCTCAAATTTGTAACCGTATTCGTCCAGCACCAGCGGCACCTGGCCGCGCAGCAGGCGCATGTACACCGGGCCCTTGTGGGCGGCGATGATGGGCGTGGCCTGTTCGATCTCGTGCGCATCGCAGGGGTCGATCACCGTCATGCCGGGCATGGCGCGCATCAGGGCCAGGTCTTCGGCGGCCTGGTGGCTGGGGCCATAGCCCGTGGTCAGGCCCGGCAGGGCGCAGACGATTTTGACGTTCAGGTTTTCTTCGGCAATCACCTGGTGCATGAAGTCGTAGGCCCG